>NJDW01000028.1 GCA_002254805.1 Candidatus Pacearchaeota archaeon ex4484_31
CTTTTCTCTGTCCATAAAAAACAAGAAAGAGAGAATTTAAATAGTTAATCAGATTACAACTTACCTCAAGTTACTTGCAATTTTTTGTAATTAAAAACATAACAGAGAAACTCTAAGTTTGAGCTTATGCTTAACTTCATACGGCTGTAATATGTTTGACAAATGATTGTAACATCTTTCACTAAAATTTCCAAGCGATTTGGGATTGCATGAAGAAGGAAAAGAAAGATTTTTAAAACAGGTAAGCTTAAAAAAGAGATGCTGATCCAACTTGATAGGCCGAAGTTGTTAAGCGATGCTATAGCATTAGTTAGTGAACTTATTCTCGAAGCAAAGATAAAGGTAAGTAAGGAAGGCTTAGAACTGACAGCAATGGATCCAGCCAACGTAGCCTTAGTTTCTTTGAAAATTCCGAGCTCTGTTTTTTCAAAGTTTGAGGTTAAGGAAACAGAAGAACTAGCTGTAAATCTTGATGATCTAAAACAAGTTCTAAGAAGGGTTCCAGCAACAGCTTCGTTGGTAATAGAAAAGAAGGAAAATTCCTTGTGCTTAAAAATAGGAAAAAGAACCTTTAACATAGCTTTGATTTCCTTAGAAAGCGAAGAGAAACAAATTCCAAAGCTAAGCTTCAGTTCAGAGGTTGAACTCAGCTCAGCATATCTTGCTGAAGCAATAAACGATGCAGCCATAGTTTCGGATTCCTGCTCTTTCATAGCAAATAAAAACAGCTTTATTGTTGAAGCAAGAGGAAGCTTAAATTCAGCAAGAACAGAGTTTGACTCTAATGAAGCTAAGATAAAAAGCGATACAGAGTCAAAGGCAAAGTACGGAATAGATTACTTAACAAAGTTTATGAAAGCATCAAAGATCGCATCTAACGTTAAGGTTTCTTTCTCAACAGACTATCCAGCAAAATTCGATTTTAAAGACAGCGATGTAGAAATAACCTTTATCCTAGCTCCAAGAAGCGAAGAATAAAAGCAAAAAGTCAAGCATCTTTCACCTTAGTTTTTTACTTACCACTTTTTTGTTCTTTCTCTTATTATCGAAAACGTAGATGGATCAATATAAAAAGGTGGAAGTCTCTTAACAACTTTTCCACCTTTTTTTATAACAAGACCTTTAGAAATTTCCTTTGCATTTTCTATCACTTCATCGATCCATCTTCTTACATCAGCTTTTCCATGGTAACTTCCGTAGCAACTTGAAATTCTAGAACCCTTCCAAAAATATTCAACACTTGCTGCAAGAGTATCAGTACCAGTATCATTTACATAGTATGTAATGACGATTCCACTAAAGCCTTTTTTAGGACTTTCAAAACTTTGTGTTTGTTTGTAAAAGCTTTCTTTCTTTTCGCTAGCTTTTGTAAAGCCTTCTACTCCTTTGTAAATAAGGTAGGCTGCTGCAGCAACTTCCGCCAGCTTAAGTAAAGATTGCCAAAAATCATACTTTTCTTCAACCTTCCTTTCCTTTTCTCTTACTTCTCTTTTTCTTTCTTTAGAGGTTGATCTTGAGGAAACACTCCTGTCAGCACTTGCAACAGCCTTTTCCCTTTCCTTTTCTTCTTTTGCCCTTAAAGCCATTTCTAAATAATTTTTTAGAGAAAGAGCCTCATCATCTAAGAAGTTGTTAGGAACCTTTTTAAGAGCCTTCAATGAAATTTCAACAAGCCTATAATCTTTTTTCATCAAGCCTTCTTTTCCATAGCTTTTAAACAAAGGAACGTAGTGATGCTTTAAGAAAGAAAGTTCTATCAGCCTTTTCATCTTTTCTGTTCTTGATTCAGAAAAAGCTTCTTCATAAAGTTTGTAAGCTTCAAGAAATTTTTTTGTCTTTTCTTCAAGAGTTCCATCAAGCGATAAGGATAAGGCTTCCTCAAGCTTTTGTTTTGCTTCTGACTGTATCTTGTATAAGGCAATGTGATTTCCTTCAGCCTTCGTTGGATAAGTTATTAGACTTTGGTCTAAAGATAAAGAACCTGGCTTTCTTATTATATCTGTATTAACCAAGAAATAGATATCATCACATTCATCTAAGTCTGTATCAAACACATATGTTCTTCCTGCTTCATTGTTACTAACATTGATAGGCTTTATTTCTATGACCTTATAATTTTCTTTTAACCATTCAGCAATGCTTTCTCTTTCAACTTTTTCCTTTTCAGCTAGATACTTATAGCTAAGCTTTAAAGGAGTAAATCCAGGAAATACTTTTTCTAAAGCATTTCCAAGTGTAAAAGAAGCTACTTCATCCAACACTTTTATTCCGCATTCTTTTACCTTAACTTCTCTTTCGTATTTCTTACCTTCAAAAAGATTAGAAATGTCAACTTCTGATTGATTTTTCCATACCTTTTCTTTCACTTTTTCTAGCCTTATATTCTTATTCTTTGGCACAATCAAAAGCAGGGAAGTAGAAGCCATTGGAAGCAACGTTTTATCTAATCCATGCCTTCCCCAATCTATTACATAATTGTCATGTTCATCAGGGATTTCAAAACTTATCTTTAACTTGTTTCCAGAAAGATCCGCTTTTAGTTCTAATAGCGAAGCTTTAACAGCAAGATTATCTTCTTTACTTCTTTTTTCTTTACTTCTTTTATAGGAGAAATCATAGCTTTCACTAAACATCTTTGTTCTTTGAAGAAGAGCTTCAAGCCTTGAAACCAAAGGGTAGGAATAAGCTTGGAAAGCCAATGTTGCAGAAACAAAGTATGTTAAGATTCTTTTAAAAAGATTCATTTATTAATTTGCAATAAACTTTTTAAATATTTTTTTGTTCATCAAAAAATGAAAAACATATTCAAAAATACTTTAGTTGTACTCTCATTACTTATTCCGAGCTTACTTTTTCCTCTTAGGGTTCTAGAATTTACAAGAGAGGAATACGATAAATACAGAGCTAATGAATATAAGAAAGGAGAAACCTCAACAAGATGGTATGAAACAGGAGACACTCGTGTGGATCTTTTTTATACCCAAAATGTATATGATGTTGGAGAGGATTTTATGATACCAAAAGATCTTTTCTTTATGTTTTTATTTCAAGGAAAGGAAAAGATCAAGATAGTAGAAACGGGAGAGTATTCTTACAAAATAGAAGGCCATACATACTCAACAGATAAATATGTTGCATATGGTTCTAGCACTACGTTAGGACATCTTTTTTATTACGGATTCGATTGGGGAAATCCAATGGAACAACTGAAAGAAGATTGTAAGTACAAGAAAGATGTAAAACAATGGTTGGCAGCGCAAATTGAGGCTATAGCAAATAAAGATGTTAGGGCAAAGAAACTAGGAAAAAAGAATTACGTTAAAAAAGTAGTTGAGTGGCTTAACTCTTATGGAGTTCCTCAAGAAAAAAGTTCTTTAGAAAAGATTCTTTGTTATGCATCTCTTGATGAAGTTGTTCTTCCTGTATGGTCAAAAACATTGATGAGTTTAAAGGACTTTGAAAGTCTTGTGTATGCAAAAGCAACCTTAGATTACATCAACTTAGCAGAAAACTTTATCTATGCAGTTGGTAATGAGTTAAAAGTAGAAGAGTTCAAAAAGGTTTTAGACTATCTTTTTGTTGTTGATTTCTCTGTAGAGCAATCAAAACGTATGATAGAAAATACTTTGAACTCTTACAAGCTTTATGTGTTAAATCCAAGCAGTATTTCAATAAAATATAGTAAGATTGGAAATAGCTATGTAGTAAGTCCAGGAGAGGAAGAAGAAATAGCAAAGATAAAAGAAAAGCACGAGAAAGCTATGAGCTTTATAAGAGAGGAATGGGAAAACAATCCAATAATAATATTATCAAACCATACAAAGCAAGAAGAAATAGAGAGATATATGAGAATTAAGGAAGAAAATGAAATAAGGCTAAGAGAACAGTTTAGGTTAGAATAAGAGAGGATTAAGAAAAAATTTATAAAGAGCAAAAGGCATTCAACTTAATGAACAAAAGAGCACAGTTAACAATTTTTATTGTTATTGCTGTTATTGTTATTGCTCTTGCTTTGATTGCATGGCAGTTCTGGCCCAGGATTAGAGATGCTTTCATGAGTGAAGAACAAGCAAGAGCTTTTCTTTCAACTCAAGTAAGGCCTTTAAAAGACTCAATAAGCTTTTGCATAAAAGAAACAGCAAAAGACATCCTTGAAGAACAAGGAAGACATGCAGGTTACTATCAACTTATCGATCTTCATGGAGCTGTTGACTATGGAGGAGCAAAGATAGTTGTGATGCATAAAGATAAAAACAAGAACAGGATAAATGAACTACCAAGTTTAGAGGTAATAAGAGCTGAATTTAGGAAAGGAATGGAAATGGAAGGTTACAAGATTGATAGATGCTTGGAAAACTTTGCAAAGTTCAAGAGGAAGATGCAAGTAATTCCTGGAGAAAGAAAAATCGATCTTGAGATAGAAGAAGATAAGGTAATTGTTGATGTGGATTGGCCGATAACAATAAAAAAAGGAAGAGCCAGCTTAAGCTTTAATCAAGAAAACATAACATTGTTTATTCCTTTAGGAAAAATCTGGAGAGTAGCTAATGATATAGTGAACTTTGAAGTAAAACAAACAGACTTTTATGCTACTGAATTAGAAAACTACATCAGAAACATGGGAGAAACCTGTAAGGAGATAGAAATCGTACCAAAAGGAGGAATTACATTACTTATCTCAATTTTTGTAACATTTTTAGTAAGTGCAGAAAGATATGGATGTTGTTTTAAAACAGTTACAGGAAGATACTGTACAGAAACATATGAAAGTTTATGTGAAAGAGGACAATTCCTTGGAGGAAGTTGCACTGATCAAAGAAACAGTGATAAATGTGGTTTAGTAACGTGTGCCTTACCTTATGATTGTATGTTTAATGTACCTAAAGGAAAATGTTTGTATGAGCATAAAGGTACGATTGCTTTAGGAGATGAATGCAAAAAGGAATGCTGCGGGATTGCTGGTAGAGCTTATGGAATACTTACCCATAAAGCATGTCGGTTACTTGCTTTCAAAAAAGGGTTTAACGAAAGCTTTATTGAGTTTTTTGATACCCAAAACGAATTTGAATGTTATGCTCACTTTGCTTCAACAGAAAAGGGTTGTTGTATAACTCCAGAAGGATGTAAAGATACAACAAGACAGGAATGTAAAGGCACGTTTCATGCAGGAGTATTATGTAGAGAAATACCAGAAAGATGTCAGGTTAAGGTGATAGGAAAAAGATGTGGAAAACAGCCAGGAAATGAAAATAAAATTGTTATCGTTGATTCTGCTGGAGGAGAAAAACCTATCTTTTCTTGTTCTGTTCCTCAGTACGTATGTTTAGAATGTAATAAAGAGAAGTGTCATGATGATGAAAGAAACATAGATGTCGGAAGGTTTGAAGCTTATTGTAAAGATACAAGCTGCAAACTTCCAAAACTGTATCATCAAAAGGTTAACGAAGATGGCAAGATAGAAAAAGTACCAATAATTTCAACAATTTTACAGACAGGTCAAAGTATATGTTATAACTTTTATGGTGTTTCATCTGAAAGAGATGGTTTGGAAAAATCTGACAAGATGTACATAGAAAAAGAAGATGTTTTGTACATGCATGGAAGATCTACTGGTTTACAAAACCATAAACTTGTTTGCAACTATGGTAATATTATTGTTGTTGCATTGGGAACAGACAGAAAAAAGCTTTGTAAGGATGATCCGAACACCTATGTTGCAAGAGTAATAGATAACGTAGAGAATCCTGAAGTTTGTACAAACTGCGGAAAACTTGATAATAGAATTTTGAATCCGATAGGGGATTACTTAAGTGTAGGAGCTCTTTCTGGCAGCCTACTTGGAAATATCGTTTCTGAGCAATGTAATGAAGAAAAATGTAAAAAAATAAAGAATGCTCAAGGAGAAAGCGTATGCTTTTTTTCTAGAGATTTAAGCTTCGATATTCCAGGGTCAAATCCTATAGGATCTTGCGTTCCAAAATATCCTTTAGGAACAACTGACTATTGCACTGCCTGTGGTGGTGGCGGTGATTGGCTTTGGAACATATGTAAGGAACAAGAATGTTATGCTTTGGGTAACTGTCAGTTTAAGCATACAAGCGAAGTAAGAGGAACATTCTACTTTGTTCTTGCTACCTTAGGATTTTATGGAGCTCACAGAATCGGTTTAGCTCCTGCTTACGCTGTGATTAGCTGCATCAAAGCTGGAAATCCAGCAGCTATACTTACATGTATTCCAACAAAAATAGCAAAGGAAGTAAAAGAAGCTGTAGTAGGTCCGGTCTCTCTATTTACTGAAGTAGTTGGTAAAATTTCAGGCGAAGGAAAAAACATTGTTGAAACAATTAAAAAAACACTGATAGATGAAATAATAGGAGAAATAATTTCTGCTATTAAAAATGCGATTGGGCTTTAAAATGAAATCAACAAAGAAAGTTAAGGTTGAAGCATTTTTTGTACTTTGCTTTCTCTTAATTTACTTTGGATCCTTTGTTGTGAGTGCTCAGAATGAAGAACCAAAGATAGAAATAGTAAGTGTTGAAGGGCCAAAAAAAGTAGGCAAACTGTATAAAACAATAATAACTTTAAGATTCTCTAACTTAAAGAAAGGATGGGAATGGGGAGATATAATTTCATATCAAGGAAGGAGTATAAGTGGAAGGATTTGGGAAGAAGAAGGAAAAGCTAAGACGAGAACTTCCTATGAAAAAGGAATAGTAATATGGGAAAGTGAAGAGGAGTTGGGAGAGAGGGCTTATATCGCTGAGGTGAAAAGATATAATGAAGAAAAAGGAGAGTGGGAAGTAATAAAAAGAGTTTATTATTATTACGAGCCAGAAGAAAAGAGTTGGAAATTGACAAAACTACCACCTTTACTACTACCAAAGCCAGAAGAAGAACAAACACAAACACCAACTCCTCAACAGCAAACGCCTTCTACTCCATCTCAACAAAAAACACCAACAAAGCCAAAAAAGCCAAAACCACCAAAGTTAATTTCACCTGGAGGACCTTCTGAAGAGAAAGCTGAGGTAATTACCACAACCACACCTACTTTCGAATGGGAAAAAGTAGAAGGAGCTGATTACTATGCACTTTACATAAGCCATGAGCCTTACGGTCCAAGCAATCTCGTGTATAGCAACCCAAAGATAAGTGGAACTTCATTTAAATTACCGGAAGGTTATTTAAGAGATGGAGTGAAGTATCGTTGGAATATGCGGGCTTATAGCAAAGAAGCAGGTTGGAGTGATTATTCTAGTAGGTTATACTTCATCGTAGATCTAAGTCAAACACATTTCAAGTCACCATCAAAGCCAGAAGAAGGACCAACAGAGCAAGATTATACTCTAATTAT
>NJDW01000029.1 GCA_002254805.1 Candidatus Pacearchaeota archaeon ex4484_31
GATTACAAAATAGAAAATAATGGCTCTCTAGAAGAATTAAAAAAAGCAATAGATAAACTAGCAAAAAAGCTTGGATTGAAAAAAAATCAAGAAAAAAACGAAAAAATTGTGAGTTAGCTTGGTAGTATTCTTTCCATGGTTTTTCTTTTTCTATCCATGTATAAAACAGGACTTTTGAAAATATCTGAAATTTTTTTCACAAGCGTTGAAAGTTTCTGTTTATCAACAGCTTTGTATACATCAACTTCTGGGATGTTGCATATTCCTCTTTCTTTATCTTCATGTGGAAAGTACGGTAGTTTGATAAGAGCTATAATGTCTTGATCTTTTTTAAGGAAATAAACCTTAGAATTTTCCCATCTTTCTTTTTTAAGTTGTAATCCATACTTTTCTGCTATCTCTTCTAAATAATTTTCTATTTCTTTACAATCAAATTTTTTGTTCAACATTTTCTAAGCAAGAAAAAAAGAAAGAAGCATTTAAATATTTTTGAACAACCGAAAGATTTATAAATAGTGAATTATTATTCATAATGAGATAAAGAATAAATATTCAAAATAAAATGGAAGAAAAAATTAGAAAGAATCAAAGGTTGGAACTGATAGTGGTTTTGCCTACTCTGGAGTATGCTTTATTAAAAACTCCAATAATCGGAGAACTCTATAAACATATACTAGAGTCAAAGTACAAAAAAATTTTTCCAGAGTACAAGAAATTAATTTTCAAATAAAAATTTATAAGATAGGAGGTGGTTAAAATGCCGTTTGGAGATGGAACAGGTCCTTTAGGTCTTGGCCCTGGAACAGGAAGAGGTTTAGGCTATTGTAGAGGCTTTGGTGTTCCTGGCTTTATAAATCCATTAGGCTTTTGGTTCGGAAGGGGCAGAGGCTTCTGGAAATTCTTGCTATTTACACAAGAGATATGTATTTGTCCAGTGTGCGGCTTCATCAGCTTAAGGAAAGACTGTGAACAAGAAAGATGTCCTTATTGCAACAGCCCTTTGAAGAAAGTATCTCTTAATCCAAACCTATTTTGGTTTGGAAGAGGTCTAGGCTTTGGAAGAGGCAGAGGCTTTGGCTTTAGAAGATGTTGGTGGCTCTTGCCTTTCTTCCAGTTACAACCAGCAAGGCCTGAGCAAAGTAAGGAAGTACAAGTCAGTAAAGAAGCTGAAAAAATTGAAGAAGTTGGTTTAACAAAAGAACAAGAGCTTAACTTACTAGAGAATGAGCTTAAGCAAATAGAGCAAGAGCAAAAAGCTTTAAAGGAAGAAAGAGAAGAAATAATAAGAAGGATAAAGGAATTGAAAAGAAGGAGTTAAATGCCAAGGCACAGACTAAGAAGAAGGATAAGGTTTTTTCCAGCCTTGAATGGATTCGTTCCGATTACAGAAGAAAAAACTTCAGAACAGGTGATGCTAACTTTAGAGGAAGTAGAAGCACTTAGACTTAAAGATTTACTAGGCTTGAGTGAGGCAAAAGCAGCAGAGAGGATGAACGTTTCACAACCAACCTTCCATAGGATTGTTAAAGAAGCAAGGAAAAAAATAGCAGATGCATTGGTTAATAATAAAAAAATAAAAATCGGAGGAGGTGTTTATGAAATGGTAGGAAAAGCAAAAGATCTTGCTGAACAATTAAAAGATATGCCAATCAGAGCTAGAGGTAGAAGAGGCTTTGGAGGGCCTCCAACCTATTGCGTCTGTCCTGTTTGCGGAAACAAACAACCAAAGGTTCCTGGAGTGCCATGTGCTATGACAAGATGTAATAAATGCGGAGCCTTGATGGTAAGAGGAGATTAAATAAAGATAAAGACAAAAGATATTTAAATAAAGAAACCTTAAAGAAAACCAAAAATGAAAGTTGCAATAAGCTCTACAGGAAAGGAATTAGAAAGTGAAGTAGATGTGAGGTTTGGTAGATGTCCATACTTTTTGATAGTAGAGATTGAAAACAAAGAAGTAAAGAATTTTAAAGTTATAGAAAACAGAGCAGCGATGCAATTTGGAGGTGCTGGAATGACAGCAGCTCAGCTTGTTGCAAATGAAAAGGTTGATGCAGTAATAACTCGTGCTATTGGTCCGAGAGCATTTAGTGTTTTAACACAGCTTGGAATAGAAATATACCAGGGTTCAGGTAAGATAAAATCTGTGATAGAAAAATTCATAGATGGTAAGTTGGAAAAAATAACAGCACCAACAGGCCCTATGTTTACTGGTAAAAACATTTAACAATAAATGAAAAAGGCAATTTTGTTAGCAGTTATAGTTTTATTAGTCTTGTTGATCTTGTTTTTCATAAAGCCAATCAGAAGAGCTGAAGAAAAGAAAAAGGCAGTTGAAATGGTACTGGATTTAGTTCCAACAAACGTAACATTGCTTGTTGTTTATGATAACTATGAATATGATCAAGAGTTAAGTACTGGATTTGGCTTTAGCTGTGTTATCAAGACTGAAGATAAAACAATTTTGTTTGATACAGATAGCGATGGTGAAACCTTACTAAATAATATGGAAAAGCTAGGGATAAAGCCAAAAGCCATCGATGTTGTTGTGTTATCACATATACATTTTGATCATGTCGGAGGACTCACAAGCTTTTTAGAAAAAAATTCTAACGTAACGGTTTATGTTCCTGCTTCTTTTCCTGATAGTTTTAAAAATCGTATCAAAAAAGAAGGAGCAAAACTTGTTGATGTTAGTGCTGCAAGAAAAATAACTGAAAGTGTTGGTACAACAGGTGAGCTTGGAACATGGATAAAAGAACAATCCTTGATTGTTAGATCAAGGAAAGGCATTGTTGTTATAACTGGTTGTGCGCATCCAGGTATAGTTAACATATTAAAGAGAGTGAAGGAATTAACAAACGAAAACATTTATCTCGTGCTTGGAGGCTTTCATCATCCTCCAACATCTGTAGTTAAGGAGTTTAAAAAACTTGGCGTTCAAAAGGTTGCGCCATGTCATTGCACAGGCGATACAGCTATAAAGGCATTTGCTCAAGAGTACGGAGATGATTACATCAAAAATGGTGTTGGAAAAATAATCAAAATAAAATGAAGATAGCAATAACTGGTGGCAAAGGAGGAACAGGAAAAAGTACTGTGGCAACAGCTTTAGCTTTAGAGCTTAGAAAAACAAAAAAGGTTTTGCTTGTAGATGCAGATGTTGAATGCCCTAACGATCATTTGATACTTTCAATAAAAAGGAAAAAAATCAAAGAGATCTTTCAAAGCATTCCAAAATTTAACAGAAAGAAATGCATAAAATGTGGTTTATGTGCAAAAGTTTGCAGAGAAAACGCAATAGTTTTTGTTAAAGGAAGATATCCAATTTTTGTTCCTGATCTTTGTATTGGTTGTAAGGCTTGCTTAATATCTTGTCCTGCCAAGGCTATAGAAGAAGAAAAGAAAAAAATAGGAACAATCTATTTCAATAAATCTGAAAAAATTGATTTACTTTCTGCTGAAACTGAAATAGGTTATGAGGAAGCAGGCATCATAGTAAATAGGTTGAAAGAATTTTTGCATAAGATAGAAAAAAACTACGATTACGTTTTAGTTGACACAGCTCCTGGAACTCATTGTAATGTTATAGCAGCATTGAAAGACTCTGATCTTGCCTTGGTTGTTACTGAACCTACCCCGCTTGGAAAACACGATTTAGAACTTATCTTAAAGCTGATAAAGAGCTTGGGAATAAAGGCTAGAGTAATTATCAACAAAGCAAACATAGGAAATAAAAAAATCATAGAAAAAATTCTCAGAAAATACAAGACTGAAGTAATTGCTGAAATTCCTTACAGGAAAAGCATTTTAAAAGCCTATTCTTCTGGTAAGCAGATAAAAGATAAAGCCATACAAAAGATTGCTGAATGGCTTAGAAATCAGTCTTAAAATATTTTTGAAGCTTCTTTGGAACAGAAATTGCTTTTAGAATTGCCAAAGCATCAAGCAAACCCCAAACATAGTTTTGCAGTTCAAATGCCTTAACATAATCTTTCTTTTCTTTAAAGTAAGCATAATCTTTGTAATAACTTTTTGCAAGCTCAAAGATTTCTTTAGCTTTTTCCTTTCCTGTTAGTTTAATTGATTTGAAAACTTCTTTCAGCTTTTTACTGTTATGTAGGTTCTGCATTGAACAATCTAGAGAAAAGGATCTTAAGACATCTAAGAAAAAGAAAGAAACTGAGATGGCATATAGACTACTTACTCTCTTGTAGAGATGTTATTGTGAAAAGAATTCTTTACAAAGAAAATAAAAAAAGAGATGAATGTGAAATAGCAAAGAAAATTAAAAAGATTAGCAAACCTATACCAAATTTTGGTTGTTCTGATTGTTCTTGTGAGAGCCATTTATTTAAATTACAGCATCTGATAAATGTTGATGGCATGAAGATCTGGAAAAAATGAAAATAATAACTGTTGTAAGCGGAAAGGGTGGAACAGGAAAAACAAGCATAACAGCTTCTCTAGCTGTTATCCTATCAAGAAAAAACAAGATCGTTGCTGTTGATTGTGATGTTGATGCTCCAAATCTTGCTTTAGCACTTGGCTTAGAAAGGTTTAGCCAGAAAAAGAAAATTTCAACAAGCGAAAAAGCTAAGCTTGTTTCAATGAAAGGACTAAGTAAGGAAGCTTGTAAAAAACTTGTTGGAATATGTAATTTCGGAGCAATTTCTTTTGATGGAAAGAACTTGACTATAGATAAATTTCTGTGTGAAGGTTGTGGTGCCTGCTCATTACTTTATCCAAAAAACATAAAACTAGTTAAGGTTATGAACGGAAACATAATGGTGGGAAAAACAAGCTATGGCTTTTATCTTGTTTCTGGTCAGCTAGAGATTGGTGAGAGTGGTTCAGGTAAGATAGTTACAGAAGTAAAAAACAAAGCATTTAAGCTAGCAAACAAAGAAAAAGCTGACATAATGCTAGTAGATTCAGCAGCTGGTATAGGCTGTCCTGTCATTGCTTCCTTACAAGGAAGTGATTTTGTTGTTGCTGTTACAGAACCTACACCATCAGCTTTTAACGATCTAAAAAGAGCTATAGCTATAACCCAGCATTTTATGATTCCTTACGGATTGATAATAAACAAATATGATATAAACAAAGATTTTGCAAAAGAAATCGAAGAATTTGCAAGAAAGAATAGAATTCCGGTTTTAGGAAAAATCAAATATGATAAAGCATTTGTTACAGCTTTAACAGAACTAAAACCGATTGTTGTTTACAAAAAAAGTTATGCTTTTATTTTTGAAAAAATTTTAAGGAAAATCTTTGAAAATCTTTAAAAGCATAAAAATGGTTGAAATAAAGGCAGTACAAAAGGTTTCGTTACTTGACTATCCTGGAAAGGTCAGTGCTATAATTTTTCTTGGAGGATGCAACTTTAGATGCCCTTTCTGTTATAATGTTGATATAGTGCTAAATCCAGAGAAGCTAGTGAACATAGATGAAAAAATAGTGCTTGAATTTTTAAAAAAGAGAAAAAAGTTTTTAGACGGTGTTTGCATAACAGGAGGAGAACCAACAATACATAAAGATCTGCCAGAGTTTATAAGAAAAATAAAAGCCTTAGGCTTACTTGTAAAACTAGATACTAATGGATATATGCCTGAAATGCTTGAAAAGCTCTTTGACGAAAAACTTAGAGCATTGAAAGGATCTAAACGTTATGTTCTTCAGCAGTTTTTGAACGATAAGAAAATGATAGACAAAAGATTCAATAAAGTAAAACCATATCCTCAAAAGGTTCTTGAAAAATTTTTAAAGTTGGTTCAACCATTTTTTAAAGAGGTTGAACTCAGAGCGTAAAATGAAGATAGAGCTCATAGCTTTTGATTCGTTAGGTGTTAGAAGCATGTGTACTTTTGTTGAAACAAAAGATACAAGCATTTTGATAGATCCTTCAGCAAGTCTTGCTCCTAACAAGTTTGGGTTGCCTCCTCATCCAAAAGAAATTGAAAGGCTGAATGAGTTATGGCAACTGATAGTAAAAAAGGCAAGAAAAGCTAAGGTATTGATAATAAGCCATTATCACTATGATCATTATAATCCTAACAGGCCAGAACTGTTCAAAGGAAAAATAGTACTTTTGAAAGATCCTAAGAAAAACATAAACAAAAGTCAAACAATAAGAGCTAAAGAATTTCTTGAAAAAATAGAAGGAATTCCAAAAAAGATAGAGTATGTTGATGGAAAAAGCTTTACTTTTGGAAAAACAAAAATAAATTTTTCTAAAGCTGTGCCACATGGAATAAATTCAAAGCTAGGTTTTGTTGTTGAAACTTCTGTTATGGAAAAAAACTTTAAACTTTTACATACCTCTGATGTTGAAGGACCTGCTTTGAAGGAGCAGGTAGAATTTATCTTAAAAGAAAAACCAAATTTTTTGATAGTTGATGGACCTCTTTCATGTATGCTTGGTTTTAGGTATCCTGTAACTGCTTTGAATGAATCTATAAAAAATATGTTAAGCATAATCGATAGATGTCCTATCAAAACCTTTATACTTGAACATCATTTCTTAAGAGACGCTAAATGGAAGGAAAGAGCTAAAAAGATTTTTGAAAAAGCAGAAAAGAAAAAAATAAAAATCCTAACAGCAGCTGAATTTAATAACAAACCTATAGAGGTTTTAGAGCTAAAAAGAAAAGAACTTTACGAGAAATTTCCTGCTAAAAAAATAAAAAAAGTTTCATCAGAGCTTTTGCCTTAAAATGGTGAAGGTAGATAAAGAAAAGTGCATAGGATGTGGAGCATGCGCTAGTGTTTGTCCTGAAGGGTTTGAAATTGTTGACGGAAAATCAAGAGTAAAGAACGAGAAAGCCAGATGCATAGATGAAGCAATAAACATTTGTCCTGTAGAAGCAATATCAAAATAGAGAAGCTAGAAAAAAGATAAAGCTTTTGCTTATTTTTTATTTTTTATTTTAGTTAGTTTTTTAAACTTCTTTTTCTTTATCTTTGGAATTTTCTAAAAATGGAAAAAAGAGAAAAAAGAAGCAAGATAAGAGAAGCTCTTTTATCAGGTAACGAAGCTGTTGCTCAAGGAGCTTTAGAAGCTGGTCTTGGTTATGCTTCAAGTTATCCTGGAACTCCTGCAAGTGAAATAGGCGAAGCTCTTGCAAAAGCTTCTAAAAAGTTTGGAATCTATTTTGAGTGGTCAACAAACGAAAAGGTTGCTCTTGAGGGTGCTGCAGGAGCAGCATTTTCTGG
>NJDW01000030.1 GCA_002254805.1 Candidatus Pacearchaeota archaeon ex4484_31
GATTTAATTTCTGATAAAACCAAAGCCGAAAAGTATGTAAAAGAAGTGGTAAATGCTATAAAGAAGGCTGAAATTTTTGTTAAAGGTATCTGTGTTCATTATCCAAAGCTGATGTTAAATCAAGCAGAAAGTGAAGATAATTTTTTAAGTTCTTTTTCCTACTAAAATATGGGTGTGCAGATAAGCGAGATAGTGCCAAAAAAAGAAATAGATTTAGATTTTCTTAAGAATAAGATACTTGCAGTGGATACTTTCAATGTATTGTATCAATTTCTTGCCAACATAAGACAACCAGATGGAACGCCATTGATCGATAGTAAAGGAAGAGTTACTTCTCATCTTAGTGGACTTTTCTACAGAACAACAAATCTGATCAGTAAAGGAATAAAACTCGTTTATGTATTTGATGGAAAGCCTCCAGAGTTAAAGTACAAGACAAAAGAGGAAAGAGAAGGAAGAAAAAGAGAAGCCAAAGAAAAGTACGAAAAAGCTAAAGAAGAAGGAAAAGAAGATGAAATGTTAAAATATGCAAAGCAGACAGCAAAACTCACTGAAGAAATGGTAGAAGAAAGTAAAAAATTGATCAAAGCATTAGGCTTGCCATGTATCCAGGCTCCTAGTGAGGGAGAAGCACAATGCGCTTTTCTAGTCAAAAATAATGATGCCTTTGCTGTAGCCAGCCAAGATTATGATTCTTTACTCTTCGGAGCTCCAAGGCTCATACAAAACGTAACATTAGCGAAAAAAAGACATACAGCTAGCGGTATAGCGGTTCCTATACAACCAATGCTTATTGAACTAGATTCTTTACTTAACAATTTACAGATAAACATAGAACAGCTTATCTGCATTGGCATTCTTGTAGGAACAGATTTTAATCCTCAAGGCATAAAAGGGATAGGTCAAAAAAAGGCTTTAGAGCTTGTCAGGAAATACAAAAAACCTGTTTTGCTTTTTGAAGCTCTAAAAAAGAAATATGAAATTGATTTTGACTGGCGCGACATCTTTGAAATTTTTAAAAAACCAAAGGTAACAAGAAACTACAAGATTGACTTTAAGGAAATAGATGAAAACAAAGTGAAGAAAATTTTATGTGATGAGCATGACTTTTCTGAGGAAAGAGTTAGCAATGCATTAACAAAAGTTCATGAAAGCGAAGAAAAAAGAAAACAAAGAGAACTTAGCGAGTGGTTTAAATAAAAAATTTTATTATGATATGGTGCAACGTAAAAATTCATCAGTTTTATAATATTATTTCAAAAATATGTAAAATAGAATAGAAAAGATTATATATCTTAAGTGAAATGAGCATAATTAATATGGGCCTTGAAAAAGTAGTTGAAAAAGCTCGCAAATGTAGAGAGAATGTAATATCAACAGCAGAGCATTTTGGGTATGTTTGCGAACCACACATCTACTCAGCGATTATATTGAAATGAGTTGTGTAAAATTTGGACCAGGTGGCGCTGGACCAGAGTTTAGGGAAAGTAAGTATAGATATAATAAAGAAATCCCGTTGTGGATTTCCGAATTAGGCCTCGAAGCATTTGAATATCAATTCAATAAGGGGATAAAACTATCTAAAACAGAGGCAAGAGAAATAGGTATTGTTGCTGAGGATTATGGTATACATTTAACGGTCCACGCACCTTACTATATAAATCTTGCTACCTCTAATGAGTCGCTATTGAAAAACAGTATAAAACTTATGGTTCACACAGCAGAAATGGCTGATTTGTTAGGTGCTACCAAATTAGTGTTCCATCCAGGTTGGTATGGTAAGGTATCATCAAAAAAGGCAACAAATCTTGTTAGTGAGGCAATTAATACTGTTTTACATGAATTAGATAAAATTGGATTGTCTCACATTAAACTTGCACCTGAAACCACGGGTAAAATCACTCAATTTGGGAATATTGAGGAAATTTTAGAACTATGTAAGAGATTCCCTGAAAGAGTAGTACCTACGATAGATTTTGGTCATGTTCATGCAAGATTATTCACTGAAAATACTGGGAATTACACTACTCCGGCCCTGTCAGATTTTGGAAATTTCAACATCGAAAATAATCGTAAGGTCAAAATCTCGGACGGGTTATGGAAAGAGAAGGATTATAGAGAAGTTATATTTGACAAAATAAAATCTACAGAAAAATCTATTGGTATCAATCTTCTTTCCGATTTACATATGCATTTTAGTATAGTGGAAGCTAATAGAAATGGAGAAGTTCGACACCATACACTAGAGGTAGAAGAAAGATATGGTCCATCTTTTAATGCGCTTATAAGAGTTCTAAAAAACAACCATATATGTGGAACGATAATATGTGAATCAAAAGATAAAATGGCTAGTGATGCAAAAATACTTAAGAGAAGGTATATTTCCCTCAAGGAGGAGTATTTATGAAACAACCAATTGTTATAGATATAACAGGACCTATGGCAGTAGGAAAAACAACTTTAGCGAAATTATTGGAGAAAAGAAAAGAATGGTTTCCAATATATTCAGACGATCTTGTCTTCAGCAATCGAGATCGTGTTTGCAGTGATTACTCACTTTACGAATCAGAAATCTATTCAGAATTTATGTATAAAAATAAGTGGTTAAACAAAGAAGAATATTTCACAATTAAAAATCTTACTAAATCTATCCTAGCTGAATTTGATTATGAGCCTAACTTAGTGATCTATTTGAGATGTTGCTCCGAAGAGTTATTGTGGAGGATTAACAAACGAGACCACTCTTTTGAAAAAAATGTTAACAGCGAGTATATAAGGTCGTTAATAGAGATTTTTGACGATTATATAAAAAATTCTATTCAGGATCATATAATCCAGATCCAGGGAGATTCCATTAATTTCTTGTACAAGCGAGCTTTTGATAAAGTATATGGAGAAATAATTTCAACACTGGAGGTTGTGGAACATGCCTAAGTTTGGAGTAGCAAGAAAATATGCAAATGACGTCAGAGAATATGTGACTAAACTTATTCAAAATAATATAGATGCATATGAGATGGGGTTTGCTTATGGTATCCCTGAAAAAATCCCTGAAGAAATCATTGATTTTTCAAAGAAATATGGATTTACTCTCTCTTGCCATTTACCTTTTTGGATAAATCTTGGAAATTCAAATGATGAAAAAAATATTAATTATCTAGTGAAAGGACTAAACGTTGCAGAGCAATTAAATTCTGTAGCTGTATTCCATTTAGGATTTTATGGAAAGAAAAAATGGAATGAAATAAAATACAATGCACGAGACATTATCAGAAGAGCATTAGAACTCTCAAATGTTAAAAAAGCAAAATTAGGTGTAGAAACAACTGGGAAACAACAAGCAATAGGAACAGTAGATGAGATAATTGAGTTGATAAAACTTATCGATGATAAAAGAGTAATCCCTGTCATAGATTGGTCACATATTTATGCTAGAAATAATGGGTTTTATCCTTATAAATACAAAGATTTTGTTGATATTTTAGAAAAATTTGAAATGGAACTTGGCTACAAGCCATTTTATTTTCATGGTGGTGGGATAGAATATAAAAATGGAAATGAAGTAAAACATGTTAGCGCTAAAAAGCTAGAACCTCCTTTACCTTACTTATTTGCTGCATTAAAAGAGCTAAACTATAATGATTTTATTTTCATTGTAGAATCACCAGATTCAATAGAAGACATAAAATGGTTAAAAGAAGTATGGAAAACTCCAGAAGAGTATTTTGATAGAATTCCATCAAAAAAAGCAATTGAGCTTATTTGAATACGGAGTGAAAAAATGACATCCTCCAACACATAAATGTGCGGTATCCTGACTGGATACTACTAAAGAATTCAAAGAAAGTTGGTCTGGTATTTGTCGTCGGAACATAGTTGCTTACAGTAACAAGATCTGCATCACCTGCGAATCTTACAGTGCTTCCACGACTCCACAAACAACGCCTAACTCGTAAGTGCCAAAAGCGTTTTCGCAGTTCGCGAGAAGAAGCTCATTTCAAAAGATGTAATGCTTTGGAAACTAACATCGTTGCTGGTATACTAATAACAATGTGTACATGTTCAGCTCGAACAGTAAGCTCAATTTCTTGCTTTGCGAATCAAACCTTAATAAGCACTAAACAACAAGTTTTAGTATACAATTTTTCTGTGTCTTATTCCTATGACTGTTTGAAGCAATCCAAGCAGGAAGCAAGCTATAAGATATGGTGTAGCTGATTTGGGTAGCTTAGAGCTCTTGAATTTTTCTGCAACTGAAAATCCAGCAACAGAAATGTTAGCATATTGAAGTAATGGCAACAAACTTGCTATCATTATCATTATTCCCATTATCACAGTAAACAATCTTATTGCCATTTTACATTGTTTTTACACTTGAACCTAAACCAACCAGGCTAAGTACAAGAACTATTATAAAATAAATCTCTGGTTTTTCAGGAAATGCTTTTAAAAAACCTACATCGATGTTGTAGCTTATAAGTAAGCCTACAGCACTGACAACAAAAATAATCAAGCTTATCAATCCAAGTATGAACTTTGCCCTCATTTTTTATAATTTTTTAAGAAAATTGGTCTTTATAAATTTGTCGTTTTTCATTCCATAGAAATTCTTTTTTTGATTTCTTTGATTTCTTTTTCTAAGGCAATGTTCTTCAGGTATTGATTATACCATGCTTTGTAAAGTTCTCTTCCTTTTTTTGTTTTTATCCATCCGAATTTTCTAGCTTGTGTATGCAAATCAGCAGCTCTTTTCAATCCTTCTCTATATTCTTGTTGTAACTTAAGCAGTCTTCTTTCGAGTTCTTTTTTATTTCCTCCTACAAAGCTAATAGTTGTGTTGGATGGTTTTTTGGTTAGTACTTTAAGCAATGAAAAGAGAAGGTAAATAAGGAAAAGAATGAAGGCTAGGACAGAAACAAGATCGATAAGAAAGCAAAGAGTTTGAGGAGTTAATCTTTCAACACACATTTTTTCTCTTCCATAGAAAAGCCAAAACAGAGAAAAAGCAAACAAAATCCAAATAATCATTGCTTTATTTTTCAGAACACGCCATAACCCAAAAGCTATGGCAATGAAAAAAAGTACAACAACCCATGGAGCAAGTTTTGGTATGATTGGCCCATATCTATAAATCAAGCCAAAAGAGCCCATCAAAGCCATTGTAAATGAAACTATAACAGCTGATGCATAACTTCTTTTGAAAATGTCCCTAAGAACAAATAAACAAACAGTAAAAACAAGCAAAAAGATTATGGCTATGTTTACCCATTCGTTCGTTGCTATTGCCGTTAGGTTAAACGAGCTATAAGTAAGAGGAAAATAGTTTTGTTGATAATAAAAGTTGTAAGCCTTAACCAGCTTAGAGAGAAAAAGCAAGAAAAAGCAAGATGCTAACATAACAAAAAATCTTTTTTCCATTTCTTTTTAACTTTTTCAAAATTTAAAAATGTTTTTAGCTTGTTGGCAAAAGTTCAAGAAAAAGTTTCTCGTTCTTTAGATAGTATCTTTTTATCGGCAAGCTTATAGGAATCAGTTTAAAGTAAGCTTTATCCTTTGAAAATGCCTTTATTTCAATGCTGTTCTCTAATCTATTTATCATAACATCTTTCTTGTTCTTTACACCTGGTAAAGAAATTTCATAAACGATTTTGTCTGTCAAGCGTCTTACTGTTGTTTCAGGTTCTGCTCTTGGCAACTTTGCTAGCTTTTCAGCTTCCTCTTCAGAAATCTTTTTAGCTTTTTGTTGTTCTGCTTTTATTACCTCTTCTTTCTTTGTTCCAGGTCCAAACCTCTTTATCTTTATCACTGGCTCTTTTCCAGGAACACTTGAAATGCTTATGCTTATCCCACTGCTGTACTTTCTTGGCATTTTACCTTCTGATAATGCTTTATCAAAAGCTTTAAGTTGTTCATCTATTTGCTTAAATAATCTCTTAAAAGGAAATCTAAAAAGTGATGGCATTTCAAATTCTTCGTCTATGGCATCAAGCAAGCTTTCAGGCTCTTTTTCAGTTTCAAGACAAGCTCCACAATATGGACAAAACTTGAAACCTTTCTCTATCTTCCTGTTACACCTAGGACATTTCAGCTTTCTTCTAAACATACTAAGTAGGGGGAAATTTGTTCTTTTAAATCTTTCTGTTAATCTTTTTGTTTTCTTTCTATTTTTGTAAAAATTTTTTATAAACTAAAAAACAGAAAAAATTTTAAAAGAAGTTTAACTATTAGATTCAATGGTAAAACAAAAGCAAATAAAAGAAGAAGACAGGAAAAAATTAATTGAAGATTATGTAAAAATAAAAAAAGCAAGAGAAATTTATGAAAAGAATCCTCATGAAATGCTGGCTTATGATATTTTTTCTGAGGTTTCAGGAATTCCTGTGGAAGAGCTAGTTTCAGGAGGACCAGTTTCACTAGGATTAGGAATTTTAGAAGAAAAGAATGAACTTAAAGAAAAGTTATCGAGAGAGGTTTCTTACGGAGATATTCTTGACTTTTATAAAGAAGATGTAGAAAGTATTGTGAAGTTATTAAAAGACCTTCCAGTATTAGAACTAGATAAAGAAAAGTATTCAGATTTAGCAAAAGCTCATGAAGAATATCTTAAACTTGAGGAAATAAAAAGTAAAAGTGCAGAAGATAAAAGATTATATGTAGCTGAACAAGCGAGAAAACGCATGGAAAAAACTAAAAAACGTCACGAATATATAAGAAGTTGGGAAGCTGCAGACGTGAATACCTTACTTGCTGGAATAGAAGTAGAAATATTAAGAAAGCTAAAAGAAGCTATAGAAAAGTACATGAAGAAAAAATAATTTTTTTCCTTTTTTTAAATTTTTTTGCTTATGATTTTATCAACAAGTCTTGCCATTTCTCTAACGAAAAGATCGGCTCTTTCTTGCCATTCGTGAACTTTTTTAGCTGAAATCTCTGTTATCTTTCCATGTAAAATCTCATGAGCAAGCTCATACATTTCTCTATACCAGCTTACATATCTTGGATCAAGCAATCTTTCTTTAACAAACGTTTGTTCTAAAAGCTCAGCTATATGCTCAGGACTTGGTGGGAGTTTTTTTGCTGCTATCAAAGCTGCATGACTCGAATCTACCATCGCCCAGTATAAAGCTTCAATAGAGTTAAGCAAATTTGCTCTTGCTCTTGCTAAATGCAAAGGAGCTCTTTGCAAAACAACATAGATGGCTTCTGGAGAACTCTTTATCTTTCCTTGAGCAAGTAAAACCTTTAGAGGAGTAAAAAAACCACCGAAGTCTATTAAGCAATATCTTGTTCGCTTTTCAGCTTTAATGTAGGAAAGTCCCTCTTTTTTTCAGCCATATTCCATAAAGCTTTCTTATTTTTAAATCTTTTTTACTTTGGCTCTATCTTTTCAATACCACAATACTTTTGCAAAACCTTAGGAATCTTAACACTTCCATCCTTCTGTTGGTAATTCTCAAGTAAGGCAACAAACAAGCGATTTATGCCAAGGCCTGTTCCGTTCAATGTGTGTACAAGCTTTTTCTGGCCTTTTTCAAAATAAAATATTCTTGCTCTTCTTGCTTGGAAATCCAAACAGTTTGAACAAGAACTTACTTCTAGCCAACCACTAACACTAGCATAAACATCGATGTCATAGGTTATGGCACTTTGAAAAGCAATTTCATAAGCTGGGAGAAGCTTTATTCTGTAAGGTAATTTCAAAAGCTTTAAAGGCTTTGTTGCATCATTAACCATCTTAACCAACTCCTTAGAACTTTCTTCTTGCTTTGTAATCTTGAAAAGCTCTACCTCATCAAATTGATGAGCTCTAACAATTCCTTTTGTTGCACCTTTCTCTGTCCTAAAGCTTAGCATATAAGCAGTCAGGTTTATCGGCAATTCTTTATGGCTTAACTTCTTCCCAGCATATAGATTAAGTAAAGGAACTTCTTCTGTAGGGCTTAGGTAAAAGCCATCTGTTGTTTTGTACATTCCTTCTTCAAACTTCGGCAGATGTCCTGAAGCTGTCACAGCTTTTTTGTTCAAAAGCACTGGAAGAAATTGTTCTTTGTAACCATTTTTTATCGCAACATCAAGACAAAAGTTTATCAATGCTCTTTGCAACATTGCTCCTTCATTTGTTAAAACATAAAAACCTTCTCCACTCATTCCAACAGCTGATTCAAAGTCTATAAGCTTAAGTTTTTTATTCAGCTCTATATAACTTTTTTGCCATCTTTCTCTTTTTAGCTTTCCCCATTCCTCAACGATCTTTTCTTTTTTTGGAACTTCCTTACTTACTAGGTTAGGAAAAACAAGCATTATTTTGTCAAGCTCTTGCTTGTACTTTCTAACCTTATCTTCAAGTTCAGCTATTTCTTTAGCTATTTCTCTAGCTTCATTTATTTTCTTTTCAGCTTCTTCAGCTCTGTTTTCTTTCTTTAGCTTATTTATTTCTTCAGAAATCAAGTTACTTTTATGTCTTAGTTTATCAAGTTTAAGTTTTAATTCCCTATACCTCTTATCTTTTTCAAGAAATTCATCAACAAGTTTTATGTCAAGCTGTCTTGCTTTTAACGTTTCTTTCACAAGCTTTGGGTTTTCTCTTATCAATCTTGGATCAAGCATTTTAGCTTTTTCATAAAGGGCAGGTTCGAGGAGTTGCTTCTATGCCTCTCAGCAAGCTACCTTTACCCTTTCTCAGCCCTGTAACCCTGCAAGCATCCAACAGCATGACTTAGGGCTGCTCCCTTCCGGGCCTGACCCGGTTCATCATGCCTGGATCAAGCAGGACAAGGCCTCATTGTCCAAGTAAAGACTTGCTGAAAGGCATATCACTCCTCCTCTTGCGGCCCGCCATAAAGCCCATTTGCGATACGGCGTAGGGCTAGCACGCCAGCCTAACCTGCCCAAATAAAAAAAGCGCTTAACTTTTAAAAGTTTACTTTTTACTTAAAAATTTATAAATTTAAAGATATTAAAATGATATGCAATTAAAAGCAAAAAAAGCACAGCTTACAATCTTTCTTGTTGTTGCAATTCTTATCATTGCTCTTTTCGCTTCGATCTTCTTTCTTGTAAAAAAACCTAAAACCTTTAACATCAAAACAAAAGATCCAAGAAAGTACTTAGAAGAATGCATACTAAATGCCATAAAAGAAATAGAACCTTTCATCGAAATGAACATCAATGAAATGCTCTATTCTTCTACTAGATGCGGGCAACAAATCTTTTTA
>NJDW01000003.1 GCA_002254805.1 Candidatus Pacearchaeota archaeon ex4484_31
AAAGCCTTAACCTTTTTTTCCTTTCCCATTTTCTACTACTACAGGCTTGCTCATCGTAAATTTTAAAAGAACATTTTTTACATTTGCCTTTCCTTCTGGAATGGCTTCTACTATAGCATTAAATGCTGTTTCAGCATTTTCTACAAGCTTTTCATCATCCATACTTTCTTTACCTATCGCTACTTTGATGCTTGGCTCTTTAACCTTTATTCTTGTTAGGTTTTCAAGTTTTTTTACTACCCTTGCTATTTCTTTTTCATCTTCTTCTTTTAATATAGCTCCTACTGCTGGATCAGGCATCTTTCCCTTTGAACTTAAAACCTTACCAAACTTCTTTGCAACCAAAGGCATCATCCTTGCTGTTGCAATAAAAAAGTCCACTTTTTTTGCTATCTTTTTCATCTCTTTTTTATCTATTCTTTCTATTTCACTTTTTGTTATAACCCTTTCTAGGTTAGCTGAAGAAATCCCTGATTCGAGAAAAGCGCCTATCTTTTTCTTCTTAAAAGGATTTGGTAAAGAAAAAGTTATCGTAAGCTTTTCCTTCTTTGGATCGAATTTTTTTAGATTTATGATTAAGTCTAAGCTCTGATCAAAGTTTCTCTTTCTTGCTTTTTTCCTTAACTCAACTATTGCTTTTTTGAAGTTCATTTTTAAGTTTGATTTGCTAAAAACATAAAGCTATTTAAAAACTTTTACACTCTTTCTAGTTCCTCAATTTTTTCCATAGCTTTTTTGTATAGCTCATCAGTAACCTTAGTGTAAATTTGAGTTGTTTGCAGGTTTTCATGTCCAAGCAATGCTTGGATTGTTCTTATGTTAACTCCGCTTTCGAGCAAGTGCGTGGCAAAACTATGTCTTAGTTTATGTGGTGTTACCTTCTTTTTTATTTCAAGCTTTTTTGCTATTCTCTTCAGTATTTTTTGAACATTTCTTGGTGTTAAAGGCTTATCCCTTGAAAAAACGTAAACATAGTCTGGATGTTTTTCAAAAAAAACCTTCAATTTTTCTTTCAATTTTTTTGGTAAAAAGACTTGTCTTTCTTTGTTTCCCTTACCTTTGACAAGACAGATGCCCTTTTCAAGGTCTATGTCTTCTCTCTTTAGGTTAACAAGTTCACTTACCCTTAAGCCTGTATAGTAAAGCATTCTTATCATCAATTCTGATTTTTCTGTTTCTGCTGCTTTTATTATTCTATCTACTTCTTCTTTTGTCAGTACTTCTGGCAGTTTTTTCTCTTTTTTTGGTAAGTTTACCGTAATTTGTTTTTTTAAAACCTGAGAAAAGAAAAACCTTAGAGAGGATGCTGCCAAGCTTAATGTTGCTCTTGCTTTTGTATCAACTAGCCTAGCTAGATAAGCCTTAACATCTTCTTCTTCAAGCTCTTCTATTTTCTTATCTGTTTCACTTAAAAAGCGGTTTATAAACCACAGATAGTTCCTTACCGTTAGTTCAGAGCACCCTCTAAGTTTTAACTCTACTTCAGCTTTAGCAAGTATTTCTTCTTTGTTCATTTTTTACGTTATGTATCTTACATATTGTAAAGACTTCCTCAAAGATTTTTCTAGCTCTCTTTCGTATGTTTCTTCGAACGCTTTTCTAACCCTTGGAGACATGTTAGTGTAATGTTCATGTAAGTGTTTTTTAATTTCTATCGGTACTTCTATGTTATGCATCTTTATTATCTCAATCATTTTATCTAAGGCATATGATAGATATCCTGGAGGAGAAACAGTTATTACTTTGCTTTCGTTGCTTACTGCAGGTATGTTGGAATTATTTCCTATTGCTTCATCTTGAGCTAACAAAACAAGAGCATCTCCTATAACCTCTAAAGCAAACTCTAAATTTGCTCTTTCCTTTTTCTTATAAAATTTTTTTCCAAGAAATGCGCAACCAATACTATAAGGAATCTGGCCAAATGAAAAAATTAAAGATGGTACTACCAATGCGCTCTCATCCTTGTATGAAATTTTTGTTTTTTCTTTAAACTCTACTAAGATGCGCTTTGTTTTTTCATCTTTCGATAATTTTATTACTTCTGGGGTTAGACCAACTTCTGCTTTTATATAATGTAAAATTACTTCATCGAGAAAAGGATGTAAAAATAAAATTCTTTCAGGGTAGATTTCTACCTCCATTTTTGGTACTACCATTGTAAAAAGATTTTCTAAAAGATTTTTTTCACTTTCATTTAATTCCAATACTACATAGTAAGGAACAACTTGTATTTCTCTCATTTTAAAATAACCTCAGCTGTTGAGGACAACCTTCAACAGTTAACTCATTCAAAAATTCTGAAAGTTTATCATAATTTATCCTTTCTCCAATTTTAATTTCAAAGCCCTTAATCTCTAAAAGAAAACGAATTAATTGTTGTTTAACTTCTTTAGTTGCATATAAGCTTAAAATTGCGTTCAGAGTTGCTGGATAGATTTCAGCTACATCACGGTGAGGAAAACAGTCATAAGAACAATAAAGATAAGGATTATTACGATCACCTAAATTAACATCAAAAATTATTTTTGTTGTTGGATCTCTTTCACAAAACATACCAAAGTAATTAGCTCTCTCCCCACATTTACAATATTTAACTGTTAATGCATTCTTTCCACTAAGGAGTAATGGTTTGTTTAGCTTACATGAGATTTCATAAACCCTTATTTTTATCTTTTCATCTGTTATGTTTCCTTTATTTATTTCTTCTCTAAGCTGCGCGAAATAAGAAGGATCTTCTACAAGTATTTTTTCTATGCTCTTCCTTTTACGCTTACGCCGCTTATCATGTTGCTTACCAAAATGAATTGTGGTTTGCATAATAAAATAGTAAAAGTTCGCTTTTAAATTTTTCGATTAAAGCGAACTTTTTGAGTATTGTAAGATTTTCCACCAAAGTTTCAGTATCACTTATTAATAATAACATTCGTAAAATTTACGTAAGATTTATAAAGGTTTAAAAAATAAAAACAAAGAGTAAAATGGTTAGAAGCTTAAGTCTTGAAACAATAGCAAATTCTGCTTGTTTACTAAACTGGAAAAAAATACCTGTACTTGAAGAAGATATTCATAAAAAACTAGAAGAAGCGGGTATAACTCAACAAGCAATTTTGCAAAAATGCTATGAAATAGCATTAGCTAAAGGGCTAGTTACCATTGCTAAGGATATAGAAGAATATGCAAAAGAAAGAGGTGTAGAAGTAAGAGCGACACCAAAAAATATTACAAAAAGCATATCAAGAAGCTTATGAAATAGCAATAAATAAAGAAAGTGAACGAAGTGAAGAGAGACTTATACCATGGTGGTTCGATGCTGAAAAGATAGAAGAAAATGCAGAAAAAAGAGGGATAAAAATAAGAATACAAGAAGCATTACAAAAATGCTATGAAGTGAAGTTAAGTAAAGGGGATCTTTTCTCTGCTACAAGAATAGAAGAATATGCAGGAAAGAGAGGTATAAAGTTGCAGGCACCACCAAAAGCATTACAAAAAGGTTATGAAAAAATGCTACGTATAGGATTAATTTACTTTGTGTTTGGTGCTGAATATATAAAAGAATATGCAAAAGAAAGAGGTATAGAAGTAAAACCCACAAAAGAAGCATTGGAAGAAGGGTATAAAAATACGATACGAGAACAAAGGTTTTATGAGGCTAAGCTTGTAGAGAGATATGCAAAAGAAAATGGAATAAAACTAACATCAAAATTTAAGAAAAAAATAGAAAAACAAATTAACAACGTCGGATTTATAGGAATTTATGGGATGTCTGTAGATGGTAAAATGAACGGAGAGTTTGTTCTTGGAAAAAAGGAAGGAATCCTCTATTTAATATTTGATAACAGAGCACGTGAAATAGTTGAACAAAGTAAAGAACTGTATGGTCTAGAAAAAATTTTTGGTGGTGGCAAGATGGAAATTGATATAAACAAAAAAAAGATAAAAGTATATGACTCAAATATTTGGTATGGTTACGAACCAAGAATGATTACAGCACTTTTACTAAGAAAAGCATTTCGAAGGTGGGAAATAGAAATTGAAGAATAAACTGAAAAAATAAGCTTTTAGTAAGCGCTTCTCCAATATCCCTGTTTCAAAAAACTTAAAAATCATTCTGATTTAATTACATAACATAAAGAGGTGTTCGAGCTTGTTGGTACTACCATAGTTTAAACCTTAACAAAGTAGCTAACGTTAAAAGGAAATATTCTGTGATTATGAAAAGAAAAATTAAAAACAGAGTAAAGAAGCGCTTTATTTTTATAATTTTTACAGCTTTCATTTTAGTCTTATTGATTTCTTACCTTTGTTATTTTAGGCTTTCTGGTGAAGCTGTAAAAAATTCTAACGAAAGAGGTTTTGTTACTAAAGTGATTGATGGCGATACGATTATAGTGGAAGGAAAAAAGGTTAGGCTTCTTGGAATAGATGCTGATGAAAAAGGTTATGCCTGTTATGAAGAGGCTAAGAAAAGACTAGAAGAACTTGTTTTGAACAAAGCAGTTAGGCTTGAAAAGGATAGAATTGATAAAGACCAGTATGGTAGGTTATTACGTTACGTTTGGTTAAATAACACTAACATAAACCTTTTACTTGTAAAAGAAGGGCTAGCTATAGCAAGAATCGAAAATGCCTTTAAGTATGCTGATCAGTTCGTGAGTGCTGAACAAGAAGCAAGAACTAAAGCAATAGGATGTAAATGGAGCCTTGTTGCTAAAAAGAGATACAAAAATTACAGATGGAATAGGCTTAATGAAAAGCTTGGTCTAAAGATTGTTAAGGCTTGTGAAGCGATTGAGCACTTAAACGAAGAAGTAATAGTTGAAGGAAAAATAGCTGAAGTTTATATAAGTAAAAATAACAATGCTTTCTTGAACTTTGAAAAGCCTTATCCTAACCAATGCTTTACAGCTGTTATCTTTTCTCATTACTTAGACAAGTTCAAGAACTTAAAAGACTATGAAGGAAATGTTGTTAGGGTTAAAGGTAAAATAAAAGAATACAAAGGAAAGGCTGAAATTATATTGAAAGATCCAAACCAGATAGAAATTGGTGTTTTAGTTATTTAAAACGAACTTTAAAAAGTTCGTTTAATGCACCTTGTGCGAACTTTTCACCTTGATAAATAACTAAGCTAAAAGTTTTAGTTTTTGCTTAAAAGTTTTATTCTAAAAAGATCTTGGCTTAAAAACATACCATAATGCATGAATTAAGGCTGCAATATCAATTATTAGCCCTGCAATCGCTAAAGATTTTCCAGCTAGCTTTCTTCTTATTGTCTCTTTAATACCAATTGAACAAAAAATAAGAGAAACAAAGCAAACAAAAAAACCTAAAACCCAGGTTACAAACATAACTTTTCCAAGTAAAACACTATCTCTAGGAATGTAAAAAGAAGCAGTTAAAATCAAAAAAGAAAGCATGGAAAGTACAAAGCCCAAAATTGCTGATTTGCTCTTTTTTCTCATTTCAAAACTTTTTGTTTTTGCTTAAAAGTTTTGCTCTTTTTTAAACTATCAAACTAACAGGTATTTAACTTTTTTAAACATTACTTTTTTTCTATAAGCTTTTTTAGGCTTTGTAATAAGTATAAAGCAATAGGGTTTCAAACTTAAAAAATGAAAAACTTTTTGCTTCTTCTTGGGTAAAAATTTTCCATGCAAATAGTTTCTTAGCTTAAACTTTCTTAGATGTATTTCTTCCATTTCAAAATGTCTTGAATGATTGAATGTTCTTGAGAATTTGCTCATTAAAAACACGTTAGATATTTAACACATTTAACATATTTGTGTTTTTCAAAAAGATTTAATTTTGCTTTTTGATAAAAGTAGATGTTTCCTTCTAACAAAAAATTAAAGGATTTTTCAATCTAAAAAGAGAAAAGTTTAAAAAGTTTTAGTAGATTTAAAAAATATGTTCTTTTGGTTCTTTGGTAGAAGAAAAGAAATAGAAAAACTAAAGCAAGATATAAGGAATTCTTTTGCCTCTGTAAAGGAAGATATGAAAAAGATGGCTGCTTGGATCAAACATCTTGACACTAAGGACAATGTTTTAGAATCTGAAATTGCTTCTATAAAGAATGAAATAGAGCAAATAAAAGAAAATATCGACGAGATCAGCAGGTTTATTTCTTTTTTTGATGCGAGATTTGGGAAGAAGGTGTTTAAACAGGTGTTTAATAAACAAACAGCTGTTGAAGGTGTTCAAACACCTGTTCAAACAGGTGTTCAAACACCTAGAACACTTTTGATACCCGCTTTACGAGGCCTTTCAACCAGTGAAAGACTTATTGTTTGGGCTTTGTTGAACACAGATTTAAAGCTAAGTTGTGAAGATCTTGCTGTGCTTTTAGGAAAAGATAAAGCAACAATAAGGGGTCAAATAAATAACATAAAACAGAAAAGTGAGTTTTTGATAAAGGAAATTGTTGAAAAAAATGGAAAAAAGAGGTATTTCATCGATGAAAAAACAAAAGAAATGTTGTTAGAGGCCATTAAAATAAGAAAAAGTGAGAGAAAAAATAAATTAAAACGAACTTCTAAAAAGAAAAAATAGGAAAAAGTGAGAGTTAGATAAATTAAAGTAAATGAAGAAAAATAAAAAAAGAAAAAAATTAGTGAAATAAGGGCTAAAAATTAAAAATTTTAAAGAAAAAAGAATAGGGAAAAGTGAATTTAAAGTATTCGGTTTACCGAATTATTTATTTCTCTCAACTCCTTAAGCTCTCTCGGAATCTTTAATATAACAACTCTATTGTTGATTTTTTCCTTAATTATAGGAATTCCTTTCTTTCTTAATCTTGAGATATAGTCTCTAACGCAGCTTTCAGATAAACCTGCTTTTTGCGCAAGATCTTTGTATGTAACATTTCCTTTTTGCTCTTCCAAAAAACAAAGTAATGAAAATATCAACAGTTCTTGTTTTGTTAAGTTCTTGAATTTTTCCTTCAAGTTTTGTTTAAGTTCTTTTATCAAATTTACAATTTCTGTCATTGGAAAAGTTCGTTTTAATGTGTCTAAATGACTGTCTAATGACTGTTGACTGACTGTCGAAACCCCCTCATTTCCTTTGGAGAAGTGGAAATTTTTATGTTTTAAGCTGTAATTCTTAAAATTATGTGTCGAATTATCTGTCGAATGTCTAACCTCTATTTCCTGTGGAAACTTTTCTAATTTTTCATCTATTTTTCTTTCCAAACAGCTTAATCTTTCTTCTATTTTTTGTATCTGTTGATAAAGAAAAAGGATGTCTGACCTTATTTTTGCAAAGGCCTCTCTTAACTTTGTCTCCTTTATCATACAAAAAAACTTCAATCCATTTTAAATATATTTTTGTTTTTTAATATGCTAAGTTTCTGTCAAGATTTTGTTAAAAGTTTGTAGAGTTGGTTAAGAGGTTATAAGCATTAAAAGCTTCTTTAGAAAGAGCCCATCTTGTTCTTCTTTTGTAAATCTTTCCTTTAGAATTCTTTTTTATTTCCACAACAAGGTTTTTGGCTTTTAATTCCTGTAATAGCTTTTTTATGTACTCTTCATCTCTAGCCAATTCCTTTGCTATTTCTGCAGTAAACAAACTTCTTGGCGAGACTTCAAAAAGTAAATTTAAAATTGCTTCTTTTATTTTCTCTTCTTTAGTTTTTGAAATTTTTGGCATATCAAAGAACTTCCTAAGACTTTTTATTTTTTCGCATTAAAACTCTTTACAGAAGGATAAAAAGTTATAAAGAAAAAATGCTTTATTTTATTTTAAAATGATAAAGGAAGCTAGAAAGAGAAGTAAAGCTGAAATTTTGAAAGTTTTAGATCCAACTGTTAAGGAGTGGTTCTTCTCTTGTTTTAAAGACTTCAGCTTACCACAACTTTATGGTGTTATGCCTATCCATGAAAGAAAAAATATATTGATCAGTGCTCCTACTGGAGGAACAAAAACACTTACAGCTTTTTTAAGCATACTAAACTATCTTGTAAAACTAGCAAAGGAAAAAAAGCTAGAAGATAAAGTTTATTGTATTTATGTTTCACCTTTAAGAGCGCTTTCTAATGATATACATGTAAATCTTGAAAGGCCTTTAGCTGAGATAGAAGAAATTGCAAGAAAAAAAGGAGTTAAGATGCAAAAGATTAGGGTTATGGTAAGGACAGGCGATACTTTAAGTAAGGAAAAAGCAAGGATGTTGAAAAAGCCTCCTCACATTTTGATAACAACTCCAGAAACCTTAGGAATTGTTCTAAGCAGTAAAAGGTTTATTGAAAAATTAAAGGCTGTTGAATTTGTTATCGTTGATGAAATCCATGCTCTGGCTTGTAACAAAAGAGGCGTTCATCTTAGCTTAAGCTTGGAAAGACTTGAAGAAATTAGCAGTATAAGTCCTGTAAGAATTGGCTTAAGTGCTACGATAGCGCCTTTAGATGAGGTAGCTAAATTCCTTGTTGGTTATGAAAAGAAAAATAGCAAATGGGAAGAAAGAAGCTGTTTGATAGCTGATGTTAGGTTTGCTAAAAAAATGGATTTAAAAGTTTTATGTCCTGTTCCGAACTTGATTGATACAACAGCTAAAGAAATGCAGGAAAACCTTTACTCTTTACTTGACAGGCTTATACAAACACATAAAACAACCTTGATATTTACAAACACAAGAAGCGGAACAGAAAGAGTTATAAATCATTTGAAGGAAATGTTTCCACATCATTACGCAAGACTTGAAGAAAGCATAGGAGCTCATCATTCAAGTCTAAGTAGAAGTTTAAGGTTAAGGATAGAACAAAAACTTAGAGAAGGCAAACTAAAAGCTGTTGTTAGCAGCACAAGTCTTGAATTAGGAATAGATATAGGTTACATTGATCTTGTTGTTTTGCTTGGTTCACCTAAAAGTGTAGCAAGACTTTTACAAAGACAGGGAAGAAGCGGTCATCGGTTGCATGAAACAAGTAAAGGCAGGCTCATAGTTCTTGATAGAGATGATTTGGTTGAATGTGCTGTTATGCTAAAAGAAGCTATAGAAAAAAGAATAGATAAGGTACAGATTCCAAAAAATTGTTTAGATGTTTTGGCACAACACATCTATGGAATGGCCATACAAAAGAAATGGAAAATAGATGAACTTTATGATGTGATAAGAAGAAGTTATTGCTACAACACACTTTCAAGAGAAGATTTTCTTTCTGTAATCTCATACCTCTCAGCTCAATACCCTGGCTTAGAAGAAAAAAAGGTATTTGCAAAGATATGGTATGATCCTGAAACAAGAGAGATAGGAAGAAGAAGCAAGCTAGCTAGGATGATTTACATGACAAACATAGGAACGATTCCTGAAGAAAGTTATGTTAACGTAATCATAGCTTTACCTTATGAAAGAAAAAATGAAAAAATAGGAATGATAGACGAAGCCTTTCTTGAAAGATTACACAAAGGAGATGTGTTTGTTCTTGGAGGTAACAAATATGAGTTTTTATATGCCAGAGGTATGAACGCTTATGTTAATGCTAGTGTAAAAAAACCTCCAACAATTCCTTCTTGGTTCAGTGAAATGCTACCTTTAAGCTTTGATCTTGCTTTGTCTATACAACACTTCAGAAAACTTGTTTTTGAACTTTTCAGAAAAAGAAAAAGTGAAAAAGAAATAAAAAACTTTATATCAAAATACTTGTATGTTGATCGCAACTCTGTAAATGCTATTTACCAATACTTCTATGAACAATTTTATTATACAAACGGAAAAGTTCCTGACGAGAATTGTATTGTGATTGAAAAATACATAGAGGGAGAAAAAATTTACTACATTTTCCATTCTTTGTACGGAAGAAGGGTTAACGATGCTTTAAGTAGAGCTATAGCTTATCTTTTGGCTAGACATTACAGAAAGGATGTTGAAGTTAGCATAAACGATAATGGATTTTTTATAGCAAGTTATAGAAAGCTGAATGTTGAAAAAGCTATCAAATGGCTTTCTCAAAATCATAACCAATTAAGAAATGTTCTTGAGGAAGCGATAGAAAAAACAGAGGTTTTTAGAAGACGTTTTAGACACTGTGCAACAAGGGCTTTGATGATTTTAAGAAGTTATAAAGGTAAAAGTAAAACAGTAGGAAGACAACAACTAAAAGCAGATTTTTTGCTTGGAGCTGTGAAAAAAATCTCTTCTGAGTTTCCTATACTTAAAGAAACAAAGCGCGAAATACTTGAAGATTTGATGGATGTTGAAAATGCAGAAAAAGTGTTGAAATGGATAAAGGAAGGAAAGATAAAGATAGAAATAATAGCTACAGAATTACCTAGTCCTTTTGCATTGAATTTAGTAACGCAAGGCTATGCTGATCTGATGAAAATCGAAAACAAGATTGAATTTTTAAGGAGAATGCACCAAAAAATTCTCAAGAAAATAAAAAGTTAAAATGCAGATCTTGCCAGGAATTGTTATTGTAGGAAAGGCTTTATGGATAAAAAAACTAAAGATTTTGGTTGTTGCTGACTTGCATATAGGTTATGAAGAAGCTTTGGCTGAAGAAGGCTATCTCCTACCAAGAACAATGTTCAAAGAAATGAGCAAAGAACTTAAAGAACTCTTAGAAAAGTTAAAACCTAATTTAGTTGTAATTAATGGCGATCTAAAACATGAGTTCGGTCAAATCTCTAAGCAAGAATGGTTTGAAACAAATACAATTCTTGATATGATCTTAGAAAGGTCAAAAGTAGTTTTAATCAAGGGAAATCATGACACAATCCTTGAACCGATAGCAAGAAGGAAAAACCTTGAAATTAAAGATTTTTACATAGTTGATGGAATTTGTATTTTGCATGGTCATAAGATCTTTATTGATAAAGAAATTTATGATAAAAAAATCAAAATTTTGATAATCGGACATGAACATCCAGCAATCTCTATAAGAGAAGGTTTAAGGAAAGAAACATACAAATGCTTTCTTTTAGGAAGATGGAAAGATAAAAAACTTATTGTAATGCCTTCTTTTTTTACACTCTATGAAGGTTCTGATATCAAGAAAGAAGAGTTGTTGAGTCCTTACTTAAATGAAAAAAGCATAAAGAACTTTGAGGTTTTTGTTGTTGCTGATAAAATCTACAGGTTTGGAAAAGTAAAAGACATAAGGTAGCGCCCTGGGCAGGACTCGAACCTGCAAGTCCAAAAGGACACCTGCTCTCGAGGCAGGCCCCTTACCAGTTAGGGATACCAGGGCTATATTACAGAATTTTTAAAATTTAAAAATTTAATAAAAAACAAAAACTAGTGGATGTCTTCTTCACTCACAACAACGAAATCACCTACAGCTATTACTGCTGAAAAAGGTACAA
>NJDW01000031.1 GCA_002254805.1 Candidatus Pacearchaeota archaeon ex4484_31
CCACAACAACTTTTAACAAATCATAAATATTTCTTTTTACAGCTCTCTTCTCGATTTTTTGCCTTTTTAAAGACAGTAACGACTGTACATTGAACAAGGATTTTTATTTTTGCTACATGATTACTTCTTTTATCTACGATATACACTTTTAAGTCTATAATCTTTAGGCTTCTAAAGAAGCTTGCTTCAAGTTAATTTGAAGCTTTCGATATGTTTATAAATATTAAAAATCTCTATACAAATATGAATAAAAAGTATTTGATGCTTGGAATTACAATCATTGTAGTTGCTTTAGTTATACTTTTCTCTTGTAATATAAAACAGCGTGTATCAATCACAACAGACACAGCAACTTTATACGTTACTGTCATCGATAAAACCAGTAAAAAGCCTGTTGAAAATGCAATAGTTTACCTTGCTCTAGGTCATTGGAGATGTCATACAAACAATGAAGGAAAATGCATTATCAAGGATTTTCCTAGAGGAGATTATGAATTGGGCGTTTTTAAAAAAGGTTACAATCGTTTTACAAGTTCTGTCCATTTCGAAAAAGGAAAAAATTATTTTACTGTTGTGTTAGAGAAAAAACCTGAAATTCCGCGTTCTTTCTCCATCGAAGGAATTGTCATAGAAGTTGCAGGTGCAATAGGAACAAAAAGCGAATTCCACTACTATAAAATCAGAGATAAGGATGGAAATGAAGAATACATATTTGATGAGATTGGACTAAACAATTTTGGTAAATTTGTTGGTAAGAAGGTTAGAATAACTGGTTTTAGAGAAAAAGGATTTATTGGATGGGATTTTAAAGAGGTAGAAGGTATTTATGTTGAAGAAATTGAAGTAATAGAATAGGATGTTTGCTGTACTTACTTTTTATTGTTTTTTCCAATTAGCAAAACTTTTAAAACTTTTTAGATTCGGAAGGTATGAAAATTAAGGAAATAAAGTTGGAAGAGTTAGATCCAGAAAAGTTTATTGAGGAAAAGGTCCGTGAAATTTCTTCGATTGTGGGCAATAACATAGCAATCAATGCATTGTCTGGCGGTGTTGATTCTTCTGTTGTTACAATGTTGGGACATAAAGCTCTCGGAAACAGGCTTAAAACCTATTTCATTGATAATGGCTTGATGAGAGAAAACGAACCAAAACATATTGTTTCTTTATTTAAAAAGTTAGGGGTAAAGGTTAGGCTTGTAAATGCGAAAGAAGTTTTCTTCAAGAGATTGAAAGGTCTTAGAAAGCCTGAGGAAAAAAGAGAAGCGATTACAAAAGCATTTTACAAGGATGTTTTTGCTCAATTGATAAGAAAAACTAATGCAAGATACTTGCTTCAAGGCACGAACTATACAGATGTGGAGGAAACAGTAAGAGGAATTAAAAGACAACATAACATACTTGAACAGCTTGGTATTGATACAGAAAAGGAATATGGTTACAAAATTATAGAACCTTTGATTCAGTTAAGAAAACCTGCAATAAGAAAAATAGCTGAAGCCCTTGGCTTACCAGAAGAAATATGTAACAGACAGCCGTTTCCTGGCCCTGCTTTAGCAGCAAGGATAATAGGAGAAGTAACAAAAGAAAAAGTAAAAATCATAAGGAAAGCAACAAAGATTGTTGAAGAGGAACTATCTAACATAAAGGCCTTTCAGTATTTTCCTGTTTTGCATGAAGATAAGGTCACTGGAATAAGGAACGGAAAAAGAGAATATGGATTTCAAATAGAGGTAAGATGCTGGAACAGCAAGGATGCAAAAACAGCTTCTCCGACGAGAATTCCTTACAAGATTTTAGAGAGGTTGGCAGAAAGATTAACACAAGAAATAAAGAATGTTGTAAGCGTTACCTACAACATAACAAAGAAACCGCCTTCAACAATAGAAGCTTTATAAGTCCTAACATAAACATGTGAAGTTTGTTGAAACAAAAGCAATTAAAACATAACGTTTCAGGATCGGAAAGTTTATAAAAAAACCATATTATAAAAATTATGAAAGCTGTGATATTTGACTTAGATGGAGTTTTAATCAAAACAGAAAAATTACATTTTATGCTTTATGGTGTAACCCTCCAAAAATTCAATTTAAAACTAACAAAAAAAGATTATAATAAATTCTTTTCTGGAAAGAAAACAAAAGAAGCATTTGAAACTTATTTAAGATACAAAAAAAAGAAAATCAATTCTAAAACTATAACAATGCTGATAAGATTTTTTAGAAAAATGAAGGGAAACATCCTAAGTAAAAAATTAAAAAACTATGTAAAACTAAGAGAAGGAACCTACCAATTGTTGAAAAGACTAAAGAAAAAATATAAATTAGCACTCGCTACTTCTACAATAAAAAGATTTACAGATTTAATCATAAATGGTTTTGAATTAAGAAGGTATTTTGACGTTGTTATCTACGCTGAAAATGTTAAGAAAGGGAAACCTTGTCCTAAAGTTTATTTAAAAGCAGCAGAAAAATTAAAAGTTAATCCAAAAGATTGTATTGTCATAGAAGACTCTGAAGCAGGCATAGAAGCTGCTAAAAAAGCTGGAATGGCATGTATTGCAATAAAGGATCCTGAACTTGGGAAAAGAAAATTATCAAAAGCAGATTATATAATCAAAAATTTTAAAGAAATAGATGAAAAACTCATTGAAAAATTTCAACACTAAAATAAGCACTTTATGGAAACAAACAATAGAAGAACAATAGAAGCTATATAGAAGTGATTTAAGAAAAAGATTTTTATACCCTTAACTTTCTTATGTTATGGCAAGAACAAGGATAAAGCTTGCAAGCACAAACATAGAAAAGTTGAATGAAGTCGTAAATACGATATGTGAAATAGCATCAAAAAGTGGAATTGCTGTAAAAGGACCTATTCCATTACCAACAAAAAGATTAAGGATTACGGTAAGGAAAAGTCCTTGTGGCGATGGGAAAGCAACTTTTGATAGGTTTGAAATGAGAATACACAAAAGGCTTATAGAGATGCCTGCTGACACAAGAACTTTACATAACATCATGAGGTTACCTATTTCTAAAGAGGTTAACATCGAAATAAAGGTAATAGAAGAATAGCTAAGGAATGATTTTAAAGTCCTTTGTTATTGATTGTACATAAACATAGCTTAAGACTATGTCAAAAGGAACAGCTCTTGTTTGTTCATCACCTATTTCTTTATAGCAGGTAAGCTTTCCTAAACTTGCTATTCCTTCTGTACTTTCTATTGTTCTATAATCCTGTGTTTGTAAGAAGCACTTGAAGCCTTCCTCAGAGCTTACAGAAACTTCAAGCATGTTTTCTTTTAACTTTTCGTTCACATTGTTTTGTTGTAAAAGATCGCAGTTTGTTGTAGGCAAATATACCTTACCTTTTCCTTTGTTTTCTATGATTGCTTCAACATAAAGTTTTGATCCTTCAACTCTTTCTGTAAGGCTTGTAACCTGTACAGGAGCAGCACTGTTAGCATTACTTGTTATTTTATTTCCTTCTAAACTACAAACACCGCTTTTCTTTCCTACACAAATGCTTGTATGAACAAACGTACTATATCTATAACATGAATCTAAACGTAACGTAAAGCTAAACGGTGCCTGTAACTTGGCTGGAACAGCGTTTGTTGCAAAAACAAGTCTTTCTTTTCCTCCTTGCTGGAACTCTGTTTTTTTGTTTAAATACCCTGAATTCGTTAGTTTTGTGTTAACGTTGCTTAGAACAGTTGGACTAAAACCACTGAGATAAAAGTTTGCTTCTCCAGCAGCTATGTCAGAGCCTCCATCATTTTGTATATCAACATAGATAGGATAACTCTTTAAGGATACCATCTCTGTTGGAGGAGCATCTTCAACAAAATTCATTGTCAAGCCTTGAACATCAAACTCTAGCTTTTCTTGCTTTTTACATGCATTCTCTTGTTTAAACATATTTATTGTTATTCTTACTTCATAAGCATCACCAAACTTATGCACAGACTTTTGTACTTGCATCTGAACCATTCCTGGATCTTGATCAAAGTTTAAAACCATAACATCTTGACTAGGAACTTCTATAGTTCCGGTTGCCTTTACTGTTTCACTATACAATAAAGAAACATACAAAGTATTTTGGTATGGTCTTAACATTTCAGGAATGTTATGATATGCATAATAACCAGAGCTAGGAAAATAAACCTTTGTTGTTCCTGGTTTTATCTCTAAGGCTTTTCCAAAACCTTTTTTCGTTTCCTTTATTTCAGCTTCTTTTACAGAAAAAAACGAGCATTCACCTTTTCCATAACTAGGAATACCGCCATAGCTATCACTTACACTATCTCTTATACATACTTGCCCTTGTTTTTGCTTTTTATCATAGTTTTCAATTGCTATTCCAACCCTAAAGCTTTCTTCTGGTTCTATCAACTTTCCAGCACTTAAATAATCTATGCCTGTAAGCAGGTAAACGTTTATTCCTTTCCTTGCTTCTTGTTTTTCACATCCCTGTTGACCACACACAATAAGAAAAAGAATTACAAAAGCAATCAAAGCGAAAATACTCCTTTTCATTTTTTTTATGGAGCTTTATAAACTTTTGTTATATAATCGCTGTACACCACATACCTAGCATTTAACACTATAGGTGCTTGTATAGCTTCTACTGGAGCTCTTGTAACATATAAGCTACAAGGAAATATAAATTTATCTTTTTCCTTTTCATAATCTGAAATTTCCTTTAATGTTTGGTATGGAACATTTCTTAAAGCTAAGCCAGCTTCTGTACTTTCAAAGGAATTGCACTCAACCAACATTTCTAAAGGATATATAATAACTAATTCTTCTATCTCTTTTAGCCTTGCATTCGCATCTTTTCTTTTTATTATGACTTTAAAATCGTATTCTTTTTTTTGTTCAAACGGCATATCATTGTTGCTTGCTAACGCTACAGAATAAGGAGCTTCTGAAGACATTATGCTTCTCACTATTCCTTTGTTCGGTTTCTTACCTATCCATACTGGCCATGTTGTTGTAACAGAAACAGGCCTTTCAAGTTCTAGAACTATGTATTCAGTATAAACATTTTTATCTTCAGCCTCAGGAATGCTTCCAGAACATCTTAGTGTTGTGTGCATTTCTAAATCAGACATGGGAAAAACAAATTCATT
>NJDW01000001.1 GCA_002254805.1 Candidatus Pacearchaeota archaeon ex4484_31
GATGGGCTACAGCAGAAATAACTCCAGAAAGCTTTGTACTTGAACCTAGCGAAAAAGAAACAGTAAGTATCTACATAAATGTTGATGAAAATGCAGTTACAGGAAAGCATATCTTTACAGCTAGCTTTTCCTATGACACAGAAGTAAAGGAATATAGCTTAACAGCAAATGTGAAAGAACCAGAAATAGGATTTGTAAAGCCAGACATAAAAACTACGTTGATGGTAGTAGCCATAGTACTTGCTGTAATCATCATAGTGTTGCTAGTGGTTTTACTTGCACAAAAACCAAAAAAAGAAGAATACTACTAAATTTTTGTTTTTTATTTTCTTTTTTATTTTTTTCTTTTTATTTTATCTTTTTTTTATCCTTTCAAAATGTATTTTACACTATCAAAAAGTTTATATATCCTATTTTTCTCTTTAAGTAATAACAAAAAGCAAAAATGAAAAAGAAATCTTTAAAGCTTACAGCTAAGCTTACGAGTTTTTGCTTAATTCTTTTAACTCTTTTCTTAGTTGTTTCTTTAACAAAGCTTGCTATGGCTGATTTTACTGTTGAAGAAAGAATCTTAACGAATAGCGTATGTCCTGGAAGCACGATCCTTATCCAAGAAAAGATAACAACAGATACAGCATCAACCTTTACAGTTACTCTTTCAGGATCAGCTTCAAGATTTAGCGTAGCTGTTCCAAGCGGTTTTTGGCTTGAGCCAGATGAAGAAAAAACAGTATACATTTATGTAACGCCTTCAAGCAGAACAGTTCCTGGCAGTTACACACTCAGAGTGAACATAGAAAGCCAAGGAATTTCAAAAGTAAGGGAGTATGAAATAATTGTAGAAAACTGTCATAGTACTTCTCTGACGGTTGAACCAACATTCCAAAGGATTTGCGCTTGTGAAACAAAGCAACTAAAGTTAACAATAAAAAATCAAGGAAATTATCTTGAAAATTATCAACTAAAGGTAAGAAGTCCTATAGCAAGCTGGGTAAACCTAACATCAGAAACAGTTTCTTTACATCCTGGATCAGAAAAAGAAATAACAGCTTATGTTTCTGTTCCTTGCAATGCAAGAGGTGATTATGAAATAAACTTTGAAGCTGTTGGAACTTCAGAATATGCAAGAGCAAGTGCAAAGGCGAGTGTTTCTGTTGTTCAGTGCTTTGATTACTCGCTAAGTCCTGAAAAGACTTCTTATTCTTTATGTGATGGTGAAAAATTAAATACAAGCATAAAAATAAAAAATTTAGGAACAAGAGATAATACATATAGTTTGATGGTTGATGCTCCGAGATGGGTTTCTATAGAGCAAAAAAAAGTAAGTGTTAAGAAGAATGAAGAAAAGACCTTAAGCCTTAGGGTAGAACCTCCTTACCTAACAGAAGGCACCTTCACTGCAAAGATCACAGCTTTAAGCGATTACGGAAAGGTTATGAAAACAGTTGAAATTGAGTTTAAGATAGAAAGATGTCATGGAATAATCTTAACAGTAGAAAAGGAAAAGGATAAAATATGTAATGGATTTTCAAAAAATTATTCCTTAACAGTTAGGAACATAGGAAAATTTAAAGATACTTTTGACATAACATTAGAAGCTCCTGAATGGGTTTCTTTAAGCTTAACTCACTTAACATTGAATGCAACAGAAGAAAGAACCCTTACATTAACTGCCTCTCCACCAACCAATGCCAGAGAAGGAAAGAACGAAATCATAGTAAAAGTGAAGGATCCTTTAACAAAGGCAGAATCAGAAGCAAGAATAGAGCTAGAAACTGTATCGATAGAAAATTGTTATAAGCCGGTTATAGAAACTGAAAATACTACAGTGATTATAGCGAAAGACACAACAACCATTTTACCTTTAACAATAACAAATGAAGGAATAGAAAAAGCAACATATGAAATAAGCTTGAGCGGAACTGGTATAGGATTCTGTCAAATAAATCCTGCAGCCTTGTCGTTAAAGCCTGAAGAATCTGAAATCATTTATTTGTACATAGCTCCTCCTGTAGAAATCGAAGAAGGAAACTACTTTGTTAATATAATAGCAAAAGCAGTAGAGGGAAATGCTGTTGCAAGCAAAACAATAATCATTTCAGTAACAAAACCAACAGAATTTGAAAAGATAGAAAAGATAGAAAAGCCAGAGGTTACAGGAAAAGCAGTAGAAGAAAAAAAGAAAATTTCATGGTTTGCAAAATTGATTTCCTTTATCTTAAGGTTGTTCAGGCCAAGAACAGAGAAAATAAATATTACGAATGTAACTAACATAACAAACATAACTGAAATTAGTGAAACAAAACCGATAAACAGAGCGCCTGTGCTTATAAAAGAGATTCCAAACATTACGATAAAAAAGAACGAAACATTTACGATTGATCTAGCTTTATACTTCAAAGATCCTGACAACGATAAGCTTACATTCGTTGTTATAAAACCTTTGCATATAGAAGTTAAAACAAAAGGAAGTAAAGTAACTTTGATTCCTGAAAAGGGTTTTGAAGGAGAAACAAAAACAAGGTTTTATGCGTTTGATGGTAAAGAAATAGCTTCTAGCAATCCTGTAAAGATAACAGTAAAAAGCTAAAGCTTTAAGCTTATAACCTTACTTACTCCATCCTGCATAGAAGCTCCATATAGCGTATCGGCTTGACTTATCACTGCATCGTTATGTGTTATTATTATGCACTGTGAATTTTTTACACTTTCTCTTAGCATAAATGCAAACCTTTCTGAGTTTCTTTTATCAAGTGCTGGATCGACTTCATCAAAAATGTAAAAACAGTATGGCTTATACTTTTGTATTGCAAGTATCAAAGCCAATGCTGTTAAAACCTTTTCGCCTCCACTCAACGATTCAGCATCCATGTACTTTCCTTTTCCTAACTTTATGACTATTTCAATGCCACCAGCAAAAGGATCCTCTTTATTTTCAAGCCTCATGAAAGCTTCTCTGTTTTTTCCATCAAGCATTGTAAAGTTTTTAGAAAAATTCTTGTTTATCTCGTTGAACGTTTGCATGAACGCTTGTTTCTTTTTTCTATCAATCGTTCTTATGACTTTCAGTATTTCTTCCTTTTCTTCTTCTAATTTGTTAACCTTCTCAACAATACTTTCGTACTCAGCCTTAACCTTTTCATACACTTCTAGAGCTCTAAGATTTACAGAACCGATTTCCAAAAGCTTTCTTTCATTTCTTGCTATCCTCTCTTTTAGTTCATTCTTACTTTCTTTTATTTCAGTAACAGATTCTTTCAAATCTTCGTATTCTTTTGATTCTTCTAACATTACTTCCAGCTCAGCATTTAACTTTGCCTTTAAAATATTAAGCTCGTTAATTTCGTTTTCTATTTCCCTAGCTTTTATTTCCTTCTCCCTTACTTTCATTTCTTTTTCCCTTTTCAGCTCCTGCAGCTTGTTTTTTCTCATCAAAAGCCTTGAGAACTTTTCTTTCAATTTTTTTTCTTCTTTTTCTTTCTCTCTCAATAACTTAGCTTTTCTCTTGCTTTCCTTCTCAAGCTCATTCTTTAGTTCTTCAAAGTTTTTCTTTTCAAGCTTTGTTTTCTTTATAAGTTCCTCTATCCTTAACACTTCTTTCTTCATAAGTTCAAGTTCAAGAACAGAATCTTTTATTTTTTCTTCAGATATTTTAAGCCTTCTTGCTTCCTCTATCATCAAAGCAGCTTTTTTTATTTCTTCATTCAAATTCTTAGATATGCTATCTATGTAAGAAATCATTTTTTTTATTTCCTCAGCAGCTTTTTCTAAGCTATTTTCTTTGATAAAACTTTCAATAGCAAAGTTCTTTTCTTTGATATTGTTCAGAAACTCTTTTAAGGTACCATTAATTCTGTTCCAGCTTTCCTTTAATGTATTTGCAATTCTTATTATTTCTTTTCTGAAAGAGCCTACACTAACATATTTGAAGTTCTCTTCTTTCTTGCTTTTTTCTAAACTTTCTATTTTTTTTGTGATTGCTTCTTTATCTTTTTTTAGCTGTTCTATCCTTTTTTCAACATTTTCGAGCTGATCCTTTGAATGAGAAAGTTTAACGTTAAGTACAGCTACCTCAGATCGTAGCTTACTTAGTTCCTCAAACAATTTTTCTTGCTCTATTCCTGATTGTCTTTCTATTTCCTCATTTATTTTCTGGATTTCTTCCTCTATTCTAGAAATCTTTTCTTTGAAAACGTTTATACTTTCTTTTGTTTTATCAGCAAGTTTTTTCCTTTCTTCGATGTTTTCCAAAAGCTTTTCAATTTCTTTTTTCTTTTCAAAGATTTGCTTGAAAATTAAAGCAGCTTTATCCTTTCTTATTTCTTCCTTCAGCTTTTCATACATTTCGGCTTGTTTCTTTTCCTTCTCCAAATTTTTCATGTAAGCAGATCTTTCGTTTAGTATTGTTTTAACCTCCTTTAACTTAGCTTCGGTTTTTTCAAGCTCGTTCAATGCTTTTTCTTTTCTCTTTTCATATATGCTTATTCCAGCTATTTCCTCTATGATTTGTCTTTTCTCTTCAGGATGAAGCCTTATAAGCTTATCTATCTCTGCCTGTAGGATTATGTTAAAACCTTCTGGATCTATTCCTGCTTGAGCTAGTAGTTCCAAAACTTCTTGTCTTGTTTTTGTTTTTCCGTTTATCTTATAAATACTTGTTCCGTCTCTTCTTACGATTCTTGTTATTTCAACTTCCTTGCATGGTTCTGGCAAAACAAATACGTTATCTGAATTATCAAACACGATGCTTACAGTAGCAGTTTTGGCAGGTTTATCGTTGGTTCCGCCATGGTAGATAAGGTTTGAGGCTTTCGAAGCTCTTAGGCTTTTTACTTTTAACCTTCCTAGAACAAAACAAATTGCTTCAACAAGGTTGCTCTTTCCACTACCGTTAGGACCAACTATACAATTCAGGCCTTTTTCAAATATGATAGTTGTTGGTTTTGCAAAGCTTTTAAAACCATCAAGGTAAAGCTTTTTTATGTAAGGCATTTTAATGCATTTTAATAGAACGCTTAAGAGCTTTTTAATTTTTATTTTTTGTTTTTTAGTTTTTGTTTTTTATTATGAAAGTTTTATAAAGGTAAGAATAAAAGTAATGTATGGTAAAAAAAGAGTTTTGTAAGTTGGAAGAACTAGAGGGGAAAGCTCCAGAGATATTTGGAGTGTCAACAGGAACAAAACTTGATCAACTTTTCTGGAAAATTGAAAAAGAGAAAAATAAAATTGTAAAAAAGCCATTAGGAGGAATTCCTTACCTTTCTGTTATGAACATCACAGGGATTCCAGATAGTGGAAAAAGTCTTTTTGCTGAGCAATTCGCCATCACACAAGCGAATGAAGGATACAAGGTACTTTTTGTTACGGTTGAATCTCCTGCAAATTTTCTTTATACTTCATTCAAAACAAAGGCAGAGTATCTTAAGGTAGACTTTTCAAAAGTTGTTAACAATGTTATAGTCATAGATGCTTCAGCAAAAGAAGAATTTAGAGAAAATCCAAAGGCATTGATGGATACCATGGCAGAAGCAATAAAAGAATATCATACAACGAACGTAGTAATAGACAGTATTACTGGACTTTACGAACATAAAGAAATGATGGCAAGACAAATAGTAAGAAAATTCTTTAATTTTTTGAAAAAATGGAAACAAACAGGACTGTTCGTTTCTCAAAAAAGATCGGCACAGGCTGCTGAAACAGCGGAAGCTGCAGGAGGGTTAGCTGTTGCACATATCGTAGACGGAACAATAGTCATGGATAAAAAGCTGATCGAAAATAAGTGGGAAGAAAATCTGTATAGGTTGCCTGTTGGCAGTACTTTAAGAACCATAAGAATAGATGGTTGTAGGCTTACAGGTCATGATACAAAGCCATGGATTTTTGAAATTTCTCCAGCAGGAACAATCGATATTTTAACACCATTGGAAAAGTTTATAAGAAGAAAATAAAACGTGAAAATAAAAATGGATGAAGAAAAAGGTGAAGAAAAAGAAGAAAAAATGAAAGTAATAAAAGAACCTATCATCAAAGAAAATGTTGATGAGTTAGCAGAAAAGGTTTTCCATGAATGTATAAACATTCTTGGAGGTTTAAAAAAACTCATGGAATACAGGAACCTAACGTGGCTTCCATCGTTAGCAGAAGCATCATACGTTGTTGTGCTTAAAGAAGAACTGATGAAAACAAACAGGGAGATAGCTGAAATGCTTGGAATAACTGAGCAAACTGTAAGAAATATTTTACAAGCGGATGAAGAAGAAGTAAAAAAATACATAGGAGGAGAAATAGAAAAGGTGGATGAACACAAAGCTGGAGGAATCGCTAAACTTGCTTATAAAAACATAAAAAGAAAGTCTTAAGCATGAAAAGGTTTTTGGTAACATGTGATCCTGGCTTGGAAGACATAGCTGAAGAAGAAATAAGAAAAAAGTTAAAAGCTAAGGTTAAAAGATTTTTCAACTTTCAGGGCAAGCTTCTCGTTGATTTAAAAAGCTCAAAAAAGCTGTTTGCATTACATTCACTTCATCATATAATAGAACTGAAAAAAACATTCTTTCTTAGGAAAAAAACCTTAGATGAACTGTATGAAAAAATAAAAAGAACTAACATAGATGAACTTGAAAAAGCTGATAGCTTTAGGGTGACAAGTAAAAGGTTTGGTCAGCATAGCTTTACTTCTATACAAATTCAAAATATTTGTGGTAAGGCTTTACAAGAAAAGTACAAAAAGAAGGTTGACCTAAAAAATTTTGATGTTAACATAAGGATTGATGTTGTAGGAAACCTTTGCTTTGTTGGAATACAACATACAAGGGAATCTTTATATAAAAGATTCAAAAAAAGTTTTAACCATCCAGCTGCAATAAAATCTACAATTGCTTATGGAATGCTTTGTTTAGCAGGGATAAAGAAAGGAAATACTTTACTTGACCCGATGTGTGGAAGCGGTACAATTCCTTTAGAAGCAGCTTCACTGTTTAAGGATAAAATAAGAATTGTGGCTGGTGACATAAACAAAGAATATGTGAAAGGAGCTGAAGAAAATGCTAAGCTTAACGGACTTGAAAAGTTCATAGAATTTAAGATGATTGATGCTACAAAACTCGAGAAATACTTTGAGAAAGCAGAAAAAGTAGATAGAATAGTTACAAATCCTCCTTATGGAATCAAGATTGGTAAGAGAAAAAACCTAAGAAAACTTTACAGAAATTTTTTGGTATCAGCAAGCAAAATTCTTTCAGATTCTGGCAGAATGGTAGTTATAAATCTAAGGGCAGAAATGTTCAGGATAGCAGTAATAAGAACAAAGTTATTTAAAGTAATTCATGAAAGGGTTGTTGAAAGCGGAGGCCTATATCCTCACATATTCGTGTTAGAAAAAATTTAAATCCTAACTTTAAGGTAATCTATGGAGAAAAAAACAAAGCTAGCTGTGCTATTCACTGGTGGAAAAGACAGTTGCTTAGCTATGTTTCTCGCAAGAAAATCGAATGAAATATGTTGTTTAATAACCATTGATTCTGAAAACAAGGAAAGCTATATGTTTCATACTCCTTCGATTTCTGCAGTAAAAAAACAAGCATCTGTTATGGAACTGCCTATAATAATAAAAAAAACAAAAGGTGAAAAGGAAAAAGAACTGAAGGATCTGGAAAAAGCAATCAAAATCGCTAAGCAAAAATATGAAATAGAAGGCATTGTAACTGGAACAATTGCATCAACCTACCAGCTTTCTAGGATACAAAAAATTTGCAACACTCTTTCTTTAAAATGCTTAAATCCTTTATGGCAAAAAGACCAGTTTGAAATTTTAAATGAGTTGATAAGGAATAGGTTTGAGGTAATAATAACTGGGGTTTTTGCATATCCATTAACAAAGGAATGGCTAGGAAGAAAAATAGATAAAAGCTTCGTTGAGGAAATGAAAAAATTAAACGAAAAGTATAAAATAAATCCTGCTGGCGAGGGCGGTGAATTTGAAAGCTTTGTTTTGTATTGTCCAATGTTTAGGAAAAGACTGAAAGTAGTTGATAAAAAGATTTTTGGAGAAAAGAATTCTTTTAGGATGGAAATCAAGGTTGAGTAAAAAGTAAAAAAATTTTAAAACAAGATTGTTTATAAGTTATGCTAAACATATTCCTCTTCCTTGCCTTAGTCTTCATTTTTACATTTATAATTGGCAGGATAATAGAAAAAATACATATTCCATGGGTTTTTGCAGCACTGATCTTAGGCTCTTTACTGGCTTTTAAAAACCCTTTCAGCTCTGTTACATCTTCCCAAAGTTTTGTTTTTCTTGCTCAACTAGGAATGTATTTTTTACTTTTTGTCATAGGATTTGAAATAGATCTGAAAGAAATGAAAAAAAAGAGCAAGTTTATTTTTAAAGCCACATTTTTCATCATCCTTTTTGAAGCATTGTTTGGTTCCTTACTTTTACATTTTGTTTTTGGTTATGGATGGCTCATTTCTTGTTTGGTTGCTTTGTCATTCGCTACAGTGGGTGAGGCGATGCTTGTTCCTATTTTAGACAAATTTAAAGTAATAAAAACAAAGCTTGGACAAACATTGATAGGAATAGGAGCCATAGATGACATAATAGAAATAGTAGTACTGATTTCAGTTATCGGACTTATCGGTTTACAATCCCAAACACGTTTGAACGTAAGCTTGAATTTCATTTCCTTATTTTTCTTGTTTTTGCTAACCATATTTTTTATCAACTTCAAGAAAAAAGGGAAAAAGTTTGGTTTCCAAAGTATAGAAACACTCTTCCTATTTTCACTTTTCGTCCTTTTCCTGTTCTTAGGAGTAGGAAAGTACTCTGAATCAACAGCACTAGCAGCTTTGCTTGCTGGACTTAGTTTAAAGACATTCATTCCAAAAGAAAGGCTAAGGCTTATAGAAAAAGAAATAAAAAGTGTTTGTTATGGGTTGTTTGCTCCTCTCTTTTTCTTATGGGTAGGGTTAACAATGAACATCAACTATTTGGTTATCCATCCTTTACTGGTTCTTGTTGTTATGCTAGTTTCTAATGGAACAAAAATATTTAGCAGTTATTTGATAGGAAAAAAAGAGCTAGGAACAAAAAAATCAATATTGCTTGGGATAGGCCTTTCTGTTAGGTTCAGCACAAGCCTTATCATCATAAAGATTTTGTTTGAAAATGGTTTGATAGGTTCTGGACTATATTCGGTTTTGATAGCTTCAAGCATCTTACAAAAATTTATTGTTCCATTGCTTTTCTCTAACCTTCTTGTAAGATGGAAGATAGCAAGAAAGCATAAAAGCTAGTAATAAATTTTTTTCCATCTTTCCAAAGCAAGTTTAAGCTCTTTCTGTTTTTTTGCAGCTTCTTCTAACGGAATTCCTTCTAACGCTGCATTCACTGCTTGTCTTACAGCTCTTGCTCCAGATTCTGTACCTAAAGGATGGCCATGGATTCCACCACCAAATTGCAAAACAATGTTTTTTCCAAGCCTTTTTATCAAGTAAGGAACATGGCCTGGATGCAAGCCTCCTGAACAAACAGCAAACATAGGCTTTATATGAAACCATTTCTGTTCAAGAATATGGCCGGCTTTATCACTCACTATGATACTTTCTTCTATTTCTTGATCTATGGCAACAACTTCCCTTTTTGGTGTATCCATTTTTCCGACGATTGTTCCTATATGAAGTTGATCCAAGCCGATAAGCCTTGCTATCTTAGCGATAACCAACATACTTATCCCATGTCTTGGATTTCTGCTTAATGCAGCATAACCTGCTCTATGAGCATGTAAAACTAAGCTTAAACTTTCATTTTCTTCCCTTAGGGTTTGTAAAGAACTCCATCCTGCAGTAATTATGTCTACCATAACATAGGTTCCGTTATTTTCTTTAACAAACCTAGCTCTTCTTAACATCTCCTCTGTTTCAGCTGTTATGTTTGGTAGATAAGCCTTTCTTTCTCCTGTCTCTCTTTCAGCTTTTTCTTTCAGTTTTAAAGTTTCAACTACCCTTTTTTTAAATTGGTTAAACTTTTGGTTTGTTAAGTTTTCATCATCCTTAACCAGATCACAGCCACCTATCCAAGCTTGGTAAGCTCTTTTTGCATGTTCTCTTGCAGTTAACCCAAGTTTTGGCTTTATTATCGTTCCAACCAAAGGTCTTTCCTTAACCTTCAACAATTTTCTTACTCCAGGAATTCCAAAAAGAGGGCCTTTAAATTCCCTTACAATTTTTTTAGGAAAGCTTACATCCAAAAGCTTCAATGCCTTTATTTCTTTCATCCCAAAAACGTTTCCAGCTACAGAACTAAGAATCTGAGGAACATTACTTGGTTCAAAGAGTTGTAATGGATAGGCTATCTTTATGTAATTTCCTTTTATGGAAAAAACCTTTGCACTAATTTTCTTTACTCTTTCTGGTGCTTTTACTTCAGTCCACGTGCCTGTACTGCTTTCTGAAGCAACAGCTCCAGCAGCTTCCTCAATGCTTTTGGATGGTTTAACATAAAATTCACAAATTAGATCATCTTTTTCTGGTCTATATTTTAAATCAACATAGTCCGTGTATTCCATTTTTTTAAGAAAAAAATTTATCTTAATAAATCTTTTCCCATAAGCTTAAAAAAGTAATGAGTAAAAATTAATTATATGAAAGCGCTCTTTATCAACTTTTGTCCTAATTGTGGAAGCAACATCAGTGATGAACGTTTGAGCAAGGCTAGTTTATGTAGCAAATGTCTTTCAAAACCTTTAGCTACAAACAACTACCTAAAAATTTTCAGAGAACTGAAACAAAAAGGAAAGATAAAGCATTACTTAAAACTTTACAATTTTTTCAAGGAAAAGGAAAAAATAAAAAGGATGTATGAAAAAGTTCTTAACAATAAACCTTCTGCTTTGCAGGAAACATGGATCAATAGGGTTTTGCTTGGAAAAAGTTTTTCGATAGTTGCGCCAACAGGGATTGGAAAAACTGTTTTTGGTTTGATTACAGCAATTTATTTTGCAAGCAAAAAGAAAAAGTCTTACCTTATGTTCCCAACCAGTTTACTCGTCCAACAAGCAGAAGAAAAATTAAGAAAATTTTTGAAAAAGCTGAATCTGAACATCAACTTTCTTGCTTATCATTCTGCTTTGAAGCAAAAGCAAAAAAAAGAAGTTTTAGATGCGATAGAAAGAAATGAATACAATATATTGATAACAACAAACCATTTTCTTGTTAAAAATTTTGAAAAGATAAATCAAAGTTTTGATTTTGTTTTTGTTGATGATGTAGACAGCTTCTTGAAAAGTTCAAAAAACATAGATAAAATCATAAAGTTGCTTGGCGGAAACAAAGAACTTCTTGAAGTTGGAATGAAAAAGATTTCAAAAGAAAAACTAAACGCTAGGGAAGAAAAAATGCTCGAAGAAGTAAGGCAAAAACAAAAGCTTGGTCTACTTGTTTTCTCTTCTGCAACAGCAAAGCAAAGAAGAACAAAGAAGATAAGGTTATTTCGTGAGCTCTTTGGTTTTGAACTTGGTTTTAAGCCAGAGTTTCTAAGAAACATAGAAGATATTTATGTTGAAATAAAAGATGAAAGCAAGAAAGAAATTAAAGAAAAGGTTCTCGAACTTGTGAAAAAACTCGGTAATGGAGGTTTGATTTTTGTTCCTTCTGCTTTAGGAACAGAGTTTTGTAAGGAACTTGATGAATGGCTCAACAAAAAAGGTATCAAAGCATGGCATTACGAAAAGCCTGATGCGAAAATCATAGAAGAATTCAGGAAAGGAATGTTTACAGTACTTATCGGTATAGCTAGCTACAAGAGTCCGCTTGCAAGAGGTCTTGATTTGCCAGAAACAATTCGTTATGCAATTTTCGCTGGAATTCCTCGTTCAGAAATTTCGTTAAGCATAGAAACATACAATGCTAACAAACTTCTTGTTCTGGCTAACAGCTTGGTTGAACTTATTGAGGATAAAGAAAAAAGGCTTGAGTTAGAAAAGGTTATTGTTAAGTTAAGAAAAATAGTTCCACTAACCAAAGAACAGATAGAAGCAATAGAAAAAAATGAAATAGAAAACAGCTTTTTGAAACATGCAAAAGAAATAGTTGAAAAGGCGCAAAAAGTTTTGAAAAACCTTCTCAGTAAAGAATTTCTGGAAAAAATAAAACAAAGTAAGGAAATAAGGTTAAAGAAAGACAGGCAAGGCTTTAAGCTTGTTGTCGCAGATCCTGTAGGGTATTTACAAGCAAGCGGAAGAACCTCAAGGCTTTTTGTTAACGGTATTAGCAAAGGTCTTTCTTTGGTTGTTGTAGATGATCAGAAAGCATTTTATGGTTTGAAGAAAAAACTAAGCTACTATACAGAGGAAGTTGAATTTAAAGAGTTTGAAAAAGGATTACTTGAAGAAATCATAAAAGAAGTTGATAAAGATAGGGAAACAATAAAAAAAGCGTTGAGCGGCAAGTTTGTCAAAGCAGAGAAGGATTTTGTTAAAACAACTCTTGTGATTGTGGAAAGTCCAACAAAGGCTAGAACAATAGCAAGGTTTTTTGGTAAGCCGAGTAAAAGAGAAATCAACGGAATCGAAGCTTTTGAAATTTCAACAGGCAAAAAAATTCTTAGCATTGTTGCAAGTATAGGCCATCTACTAGATTTGTCTGAAAACAAAGGCTTTGATGGTGTTAAGATTGTTAAGGAAAAAGGAAAACTCATGTTTTTGCCGGTTTATGATTCGATAAAAAAATGTAAGGTTTGTAACGAACAATTTGTTGACTTTAACTATTGTCCTAGATGTAAAAGCAAAGAATTTGTTGATAAAAGAAAGATTATCGAAGCCTTACAAAATCTTGCTCTTGAAGTTAACGAGGTTTTGATTGCTACAGATCCAGACGCAGAAGGAGAAAAAATTGCATGGGATTTGGCCTTGCTTTTGAAACCTTTCAATGCAAACATAAAAAGAAGTGAATTTCATGAGGTGACAAGAAAAGCCTTAAAAAAGGCTTTTGAAGAAGCAAGAAAAATTGATGAAGCTTTGGTTGATGCGCAGATAGTAAGACGGATAGAAGATAGATGGATAGGTTTTGAATTAAGCAAGATTTTATGGAAAAAATTCAGAAACCATAACTTATCTGCAGGAAGAGTCCAAACTCCTGTTCTTGGCTGGATCATAGAAAGAACAAGTAAGGTAAGAGAAAAAGTTAAGGTTTTGAAAGTAAATGTCGAAGCTTATAGCTTTACTTTCAAAGATGTTGAAATTGATGAGGCTCCTAAAAAAATAAAGGTAAAAATAGAAACAGCTGAAAAGGAAGAAACTGTAAATCCTTTACCTCCGTTTACAACAGATTCCTTACTTAAAGAAGCAAGCACATTGCTTAAATTTCCTAGTGCAAAAACCATGCAACTTGCTCAGCAGCTTTTTGAAATAGGTTTGATAACATACCATAGGACAGACTCAACACATCTAAGCAGTTATGCTATCAATCTTGCTAAGCAATGGTTTCAAGATAACAACAAATCAGAAATTTTTCATCCAAGACAGTATGGTAAAGAAGGAACTCACGAAGCAATTAGACCAACGAAACCAATCGATGCTAAAGAGTTGGTTAGGTTAGTTTATGCTGGCATACTAAGATTTCCGATAAAGTTAACCAAAGAACATCTACAGCTCTATGATTTAATTTTCAAACGCTTTGTTGCTAGTCAAGCAAAAAAAGCAACGATAGTTAAGCAAAAAATTAAAGCAAGTATAAAGATCAATGATAAAAGTTATGTTGATGAAAAAGAAGCAATCATTGAAATTAAGGAAAAAGGATTTTATGAATTCATCAAGCCAAGGATTCACAAACCTATCAAACCAAACATCTATGAAGCAGAAACAAAACTTTATGTTATGCCAAAAGCAAAACCATTCATGCAGGGAGATGTTATTGCATTGATGAAGGAAAAAGGAATAGGAAGGCCTTCAACTTACGCAAAAATAATGCAAACATTACTTGAAAGACAATATGTCAAAGAAATTAAAAACTTTCTTTTCTCAACGAAGAAGGGCTTCAAGGTTTTCAACTTTCTTAATTCAAAATATCACGAGTATGTTACAGAAACTTTTACAAGAAAGCTCGAATCAGATATGGATGCCATAGAGAAAGGCAAACTAAACTATCTCGATGTTTTAAGAAATCTCTACAAAGAAGTCAGAAAATTTGCAAAATAATTTTACTTAGCTTTATGTAAAAAAGTCTTTCAAATTTCATCAGACGAGTATTGTTTATGTTGCTGTTGAAAGAAGTAAAAATTCCTTTCTTGCCTATCATGTTTTAGTTGTCGATATTCAAGAATTTTTTGATGTGGAATTAAAAAAATTTTTAAAGCTCGAAACTTCCTTAACTTTATTATTTTCTAAAACTGGAATTAACATTTTTCTCTTAAGATACTTTCTTCTTAATTTACCTTAATGATTAAATTAGTAACAGCTTACTGTCTTTATTTTTTCTCTTAATTTAAGTCTGTAAGTAATATTCATCCAGTATTTGAATTTTTTAAAATTGGAGGCGAAAGATTTAAATAGGAAATCTTTTATTTTAATTATGATGGTAATGAGTGCCTTAATGCTCAAATTAAGGTATGATGTTGCAAGGGCAGGTGACTACAATGAAGCATTAAACAGTAAACACTGAACAGTAAGACTTTTTCTAATTCCAGTTGATCCTGCTGGAGAGTGCCGCTATCAGGGTCTGTCAGCCATGCAAGTCACAGGCTTTCCCGCTTATGCGGGAAAGTGCTGGGCGAACTGCTGAGTAACACGTAGCTAATCTACCCTTAGCTCCCGGATAACCTCGGGAAACTGAGACTAATCCGGGATAGGCGAGGAAACTTGGAAAAGCCCTCGCTGAAAGCCTCTCTGAGGCGGCTAAGGATGAGGCTGCGGCCTATCAGGTAGTTGTTGGGGTAAAAGCCCAACAAGCCTATGACGGGTAGGGGCCCTGAGAGGGGGAGCCCCCAGAAGGACTCTGAGACACTAGTCCTAGCCCTACGGGGTGCAGCAGGCGCGAAGATTTTCCAATGCCCGCAAGGGTGAGAAAGAGACCCTGAGTGCTCACGCTTTGCGTGAGCTTTTCCCGAGTGTAAAAAGCTCGGGGAATAAGGGCTGGGCAAGACCGGTGCCAGCAGCCGCGGTAATACCGGCGGCCCAAGTGGCACTCACGTTTATTGGGTCTAAAACATCCGTAGCCGGCCTCGTAAGTCCTATGTTAAATTGTCACGCTTAACGTGACAAACGCATAGGATACTGCGAGGCTAGGGACTGGGAGACGCAGCGGGTACGGCGAGGGTAACGGTAAAATGTGTTAATCCTCGCCGGACCAACAGGGCGAAGGCGCGCTGCGAGAACAGGTCCGACGGTCAGGGATGAAGGCCAGGGGCGCAAAAGGGATTAGATACCCCTGTAGTCCTGGCTGTAAACGCTGCCCACTAAACATCGCGATCTCCTCGAGAGGTCGCGGTGCTGAAGCGAAGGCGGAAGTGGGCTACCTGGGGAGTACGGCCGCAAGACTGAAACTTAAAGGAATTGGCGGGGGAGCATTACAAGGGGTGACGCGTGCGGTTTAATCAGATTCTACACCGTGAACCTCACCAGGACCGACAGCAGGATGAAGGTCAGTCTGAAGGGCTTACCTGACACGCTGAGAGGAGGTACATAGCCGCCGTCAGCCTGTGCCGTGAGGTGATCTGTTAAATCAGGTAACAGGCGAGACCTGCGTGCCTAGTTGCCACCCGGTAAGGGGGCACTCTAGGCAGACTGCTCCCGCAAGGGAGAGGAAGGTGCAGGCAACGGTAGGTGGCATGCCCCGAATGCCCTGGGCTACACGCGCGCGGCAATGGCGGCAACAATGGGTTGCGACCCCGAAAGGGGAAGCTAATCCCCTAAATGCCGTCCTAGTCCAGATCGAGGCTTGCAACTCAGCCTCGTGACGCTGGAATCCCTAGTAATCGGACGTTAGCAGCGTCCGGTGAATAAGTCCCTGCTCCCTGCACACACCGCCCGTCAAACCGTCCGAGTTGCGCCTTGGTGAAGCCCTTCGGGGAAGAACCTTGGCGCAGCGAGGAAGGTTAAGTCGACACATGGTATCCGTAGGGGAACCTGCGGATGGATCACCTCCTAAAAAACAAAGAACATAGATGCTAAGAGTGATGGGCCCGTAGTTCAACTGGTAGAACGCTGCCCTTGCAACATCTGCAAGAAAGGCAGAGGTTCCGTGTTCGAATCACGGCGGGTCCATCATTTATGATGAAACCCATCAAAATGCTTTGATGGGTGGATGTCGATCATGATGAAATGAGACACCATAGTAAGTAGTGGCAAGGCTGCTAGATGGATGGCTCGGCTTGGGCTGCGACGAAGGACGTGGCAAGCTGCGAAAAGGCTAGGGGAGATGCATGCAATCTTTGATCCTAGCATCTCCGAATACGAGAACGGGCTATCCGAAGAGGATAGCATTCAGCTGCAAAAAGCAGCTGAAGGTCCACGCCGGGAATTGAAACATCTTAGTACCGGCAGGAAAAGAAAGCAAAATGCGATTCCCTGAGTAGCAGCGAGCGAAAGGGGAGGAAGGCAAACCGAATCCTTTAGCGAAAGCTAAAGGAGATGTGGAGTTGAGAGTGGGCAGGAGCACAGCTAAGCTGCCGAAGCCGAAGTTGCCTGGAATGGCACACCATAGAGGGTGAAAGTCCCGTAGGCGTAGGCAGTATGCTGATTTCCTGCTCCAAGAGTAGCGTATCCTGGTTTGGATGCGCGAAGGCGGCTCAACTAAGAGCCAACCTTAAATATGAGCCCAAGTCCGATAGCGCACTAGTACCGTGAGGGAATGCTGAAAAGAACCCTTGGCAGGGAGTGAAAAGACCTGAAATCTAGCAGCCATAGTGTGTTACAGCTCCCTTTTGGGAGTTGTAACGTCCGTTTTGAAGAACGGGCCAGGGAGTTAGGCTAAGTGGCGAGGTTAAGCCTCTTTTGAGGCGGAGCCGTAGCGAAAGCGAGTCTGCTTATTCCAGCTTTATGCTGGAAGAGGCAGAGCATCCGAAAGGGTGTAAGTCACTTGGCCTAGACCAGAAACCAGGCGACCTACTCCTGGCCAGGGTGAAGCCTTCCTAACGGAAGGTGGAGGCCCGAACCAGTGTTGCGGGCAAGCACTTGGATGAGCTGGGAGTAGGGGTGAAAAGCCAATCTAGCCTGGCGATGGCTGGTTCCTGCCGAAATATACCTCAGTATAGTCTCTTGCTAGCTTGCTAGCGAGGTAGAGCTACGGATTGGGCATGCAGGCAGCTTTGCTGTCGGTGCCCTTTCCAACTCCGAATGCGCTAGCAGCGTAGCAAGGGAAACAGGGCTGGGGGGTAAGCTTCCAGTCCGAGACCCGAACAAGGGAGACTGGGGTTAAGGTCCTTAAATGCTGGCTAAGTGCAAAGCAAGGCAGTCCTGATCCTGAGACAGCGGGGAGGTAGGCTTAGAAGCAGCCATCCTTTAAAGAAAGCGTAACAGCTCACCCGTCGAGGATCAGGGCGCCGAAAATCGACGGGGCTAAGCCAGCTACCGAGACCCCAGCGTTCCTCGAAAGAGGAACGGGTAGGCAGGCGTGCTGCTTGGGCAGAAGCATGCTTGTAAGAGCATGTGGACCGAGCAGCAATGAGAATCCTGGCGCTAGTAGGATCCTACTCAGGTGAGAACCCTGAGGGTCGGAAGGGCAAGGGTTCCTTGGCAATATCGATTAGCCAAGGGTTAGCCGGTCCTAACCCTGCCCTTAACTGAGGCAGGGGAAGGGGAAGCAGGTTAATATTCCTGCGCTACTTAAGACCGTTGAAGCTGTTAGGGACGCTTCGGGATAAGCAGAGTGTATCTCGTAAGAGACATCCCTTGCAAGAAGGCCATGGAGTATCGTAATGATGAGAAGTGGCTGAATTGCAAGGGCGAAAGTCTGCTGATTCCTGGAGCCAGTGAAAACCTAACAGCAGAGGTCTTAAGTAACCGTACCCAGAACCTGCACTAGTGCCCTCCCTGAGTAGGGGAAGACCTGAAAGTTTAAGGCTGGTAAGGGAAATCGGCAAATTGGCCTCGTATCTTCGGTAGAAGAGGTGCCTATGCTTGTGCCTTTGATTCTTTTGAATTGAAGGTGCAAGCGTAGGTCGCAGTGACAAGGGCGGCCCGACTGTTTATTAAAAACGTAGCCAAGCGCAAAGCCGAAAGGCTTGGTACGCTTGGTGAGGCCTGCCCAGTGGTGGTGTTTGAAGGCTCCTTTCAAGGAGCTTAAGACCCACCAAACGGCGGGCCTAACCTTGAGGCTCTTAAGGTAGCGTAATGCCTTGTCGTCTGAATGGCGACGTGCATGAATGGCTTAACGAGGTCGCCACTGTCCCTACCAGCCAGCTTCCGAACGTCTCTTCCTGGTGAACAGGCCAGGGACGCCCAGTGGGAAGCGAAGACCTTGTGGACCTTTACTGCAGCCTGTTGTTGTGTTTTGCGATTGGGTACAAAGAGTAGCTAGGAGGGATGAAATGAAGCTTCGGCGTAGTGGACCGAAAGTGTAACACTAGCTACCCTTTTGCAAAACACTCACTCGAAAGAGGACAGCAGCAGGTGGGCAGTTTGGCTGGGGCGGCACCCTCCCGAAAAGATATCGGGAGGGCCCAAAGGTGAGCTCAGCGTAGTTGGAAACTACGCGTAGAGTGCAGGGGCAAAAGCTCGCCTGACTGTGGCTCGAAAAGAAAGAGCCGCAGGCGCGAAAGCGTGGCCCAGCGAACCCTAATGGCTCTTTAGTGGAGCCTTAGGATGACAGAAAAGGTACCCCAAGGATAACAGACTGGTCGCGCCCGATAGTTCACATTGACGGCGCGGTTTGGTACTCCGCTGTCGGCTCTCCCTATCCTGGCTGTGCACAAGCAGCCAAGGGTGCCGGGGTTCACGCATTAAAAGGGATCGTGAGCTGGGTTGAGAACGTCGTGAGACAGTTTGGTTGATATCTACTGGGCGTGTTGTTGCCTGAGTGGAACCAAGCCGTAGTACGAGAGGAACCGGCTTGGGGGGCCTCTGGTCTAGCGGTTGTCCTAACAGGGCAGGCCGCGCAGCTACGCCCTGGTGGATAAGGGCTGAATGCATCTAAGCCCGAAGCCACCCGCAAAAAGAGGCAACAAAGGCCGTCCAAGAAGAGGACGTTGATAGGGCCGGGGTGTAAGTGCCGAGACGCAAGTCGAGGCATTCAGCCCGCGGCTACTAAAAGCCTCATCACTACTTACTATGGTGTCAATGATTAGAACTTCAGAAAAATTCTAAACGATATACGTTATTTCTGATTGTTTTGTTATGATGATGGATTCATAACTTCGTATCATATCTTTAATTTTGAAACTTCAACTTTATTTGAAGCTTAGAAAATCTTTTTAAATTTCTTTTTTGTAGCAGTTTATGGAATACATAGCTGTTTCGCTCGATGATGAAAAAGCAAAAGCAATAGGAGAAGTTATAAGTAATGAAACAGCAAGAAAGATACTAAAGTTACTAGCAAAGAAGAATGCAACTGAAAGTGAAATAGCTAAAGAACTTAATTTGCCTCTCTCAACTGTAAGCTATAACATAAAAAAGTTGCTTGAATGTAAGCTTATAGAAGTAAATGGTTTTTACTACAGTGAAAAAGGAAACAAGGTGAATGTTTATAGACTTGCAAAAAAAGTTGTTTTGATAACACCTAAAAGCTCTTTTGTAAAGCTAAAGAATGTTTTGTTAACAGCTCTTACTGTATTTGCTTGTTCATTTGCGATAAAACTAGGATTCAAAAAACCATTTCTTGCTGAAAGAAAGGTTGCTTTAGCCATTCCAGAAAGTTCACAGCTAGCTAGCTCTAATTACTTTGCTCTTTTCTTCATTGCTGGCGCTTTTCTTGCTTTAATCGTCTATTTACTTTTGTCAAGAAGAAAATAAAATTTTTGAAAAGTTTTTTTTTGCATACTTAGCAAATTTTTTAAACAATAAAAAATTAAAAATTTTAAAGGATGGGACAAAAAAGAAGTTTAACGAAGGAAGAAAAAATTAAAATATATCACAAATTTTTTCATTACTTCTTTCCTTTAAAAATAGATGTGATCGGACTTTTAGCAACTTACCATAATAATAAAGTTTTCAAAGAATATTTAAACGAAGTTTCTAATGCAAAGTATCTTAACGAAATAATAAATGAAGAATATAGAGAGATTGCTGAAGTGATAGCAGAAGGTCTAAACGAAAAAGAAAGAAAAGAATTCTTTGGAATCTGTGAAAAAGTAAGAGGAATAGCAAAAAAAATAAAGGAAAAAGAAGTTGAAAAGAAACACTTAAAAGATGTTAATAAATGGTTATATCAACTGTTTAAATTTTAAAAATGCAAGAGGTAAAAAAAGTAATAAAAAAAGAAATCGCAAGCTTGGTAAAACCTTTAACAAAGATAAAAAGTGTTAAAGGGATTCTTGTTTATGGAAGTGCTGTAAAAAAAGGAATTCAAAAAGGTCATGATATCGATTTGCTTGTAGTTTTTGATGATACATGTAAAGATGATGGCATGGAAAAAATAAAATTTTTCATAAATTTGATAACTTTAAAAGCTAAGAAGCAGGAACTAATTTTACATTTTCAGCCACCGAAGCCTTTAAGCTTTTTTTGGAAGCTTTTGCATAAGGCAGAACCATGGCTGATTTCTGCATTAAGAAATAGCATAATTCTTTATGATCCAACAGAGCTGTTAAAGGTTACGAAAAAATTAATAGCAAGTGGAAAATTATATTCGATAGATGAGAAAGCAGAAAGACTTATGGCTAGAGCAATAGAAGAATTCATAGAAGTAAGAAAAATCTTGATGAAAGCTCCTTGGATATTGCTTGACACAATGACGATAGCGGGTCAAATAATGCTAAGCTATCTAGGCATTTTTACTACATCAGCTAATGAAACAAAAAAGATGCTTGAAAAAAACAAGGAAAAGCTTGGATTAAGTAATGCTTACATAGATTTCTATGATGATTTGATAAAGATAAACGAAAAAATTGCAAAAGGAACGTTAAGCGAATTTACTGCTGTTGAAATAGATAAGTACACTTTCAAGGTTAAGGTATTTATTAAGGAAAGTGAAAACATCTTGCTTAATCTTGAAAAAGAAACAGAAAAAAGATCGATAAAAGAAGCTTATGATTATGCTATCAAAATATGTGAAAGGGCCCTTACTCGTTTAGGAAAAGTTCCGAAGAATGATAAAGAAAAGATAGAGCTTTTCAAGAAATATTTTGTTGATACAAAGAAGATAAAGGCTATACACTACAAAACTTTAGAGGAACTTTACAATTATGTGAAAGGAAAGGCAAAGAAAAAGCCTAAGTACGTTGACAAAGTTTATTTAAAAACAATGGAAATAGCAATAAACAAATTGTTGAAAAAATGAGCGAAGAAATATTGCTGAAGGAGTTTGTTGAAAAAGTAAAAGCAAAAGAAATAAAAGCGATATGGATGATAAAACATGAAAAAGAATACCTTATGGTCTTGCTTGTCGATGATTTTAAAGCAAAAGGAAAAAAGATAAAAGAAATAAAAGTAAAGGCATTGAAGCTAGCAAACAAAATCTTAAAAGAGCATAACATTGTTTTACATCCTGAAATTGTTTTCGTAAGTGATTTCTATAATAAGATAATTCAGAATAAGATAGACATTTTTCTGGAAATAAAGAAAGCTGTTTGTTTGTACGACACAGGATTTTTTATGCCTATCAAAGCACTTTTAAATAAAGGTGAGATCAAAGGAACAAAAGAAGCTTTGTTCAAACTTGTCTTGGAAGTAAGAAAAAACATGAAAGAAATAAAGGAAATAAAACTTGATGTTCTCAGTGCTTTGTATTCAGCTGTGATAGATGCAGCAGAGTCAGCTTTGATGACAAAAGGAATAGGTTTTTTTATTCCTAGAGAGATTCCTAAGTTGCTTGAAAAAGAATTTTTTAGGAAGAAGTTGATAAGTAAAAAAACACTAAGAGCTTTTCAAGCTATTTATGATACTTACAAAGCATATGAACATGGAAAAATTAGTGAAATAAACGGAAAGGAGCTTGACAGATTGATAAAAAAAGCTGATTCTTTCATTACTGAAATGCAAGATCTAGCTAGCGAAGCTATGGAAGAAGTGAGGAAAAGTACTTTTCAAAAAAAGTAACAAAATGAAACTTTATTTAGTTAGGCATGCACAAAGAGATTTTGGATTAAAATTTGACCAGTTAAATGAAGTAGGAATCGAACAAGCTAAAAGGTTGGGATGTTATTTTAAAAACAAAAAAATTGATTTTGTTTATTGTAGTGTTAATAAACGCGCTAAAGAAACCCTAAAATATATATTACCATTTTTGAAAAAGCCATTCAAAATAACCTATACTTCAAGACTCCGACAACATAATGTTCCTAAAGAAGTTGGGAAAGATGCATTTAAAATACTAAAACTCAAGGAAAAAATTGAAACAAAGGAAGAACTAGAAAAAAGAGCAAAAAATTTTTGGGAATATCTAAAGAAAAAACACGGAAAACATAAACATACTATATTGACAGTAAGCCACAAAGAAGTTATAAAATCCATTATATGTCAAATTCTTAATTTACCATTAAGCGAAAGTGTTTATATTGACAAGTTACCTAGTGCCAGTATTTCAACTTTTGAATTTGATAAGAATTTAAGATTAAAAACATTTTTAATTGGAGATCTAACTCATTTGTTAAAGTTTCGCATACCTTCATAAACTTTTATTTTTAACAGGCCTATTTTATATATTTTGAACTTTTAGTTATTGGAAAGTTAGAAAGCGCGAGGGAAAAAAGTAGATTTTGTAATTAAAAATAAAGAAAAAGTTAAGCAATTAATACAAGTTACTTATGCTAGGTAAGGATGAAATAGAGAAGGGAGAGATTAAGACGTTATTAAAAGCTAGTGAGTTGCTTAAATGTAAAAACTTGCTCGTCCTTACTTGGGATTATGATGCTGAAGAAACTATTAACAGAAAGAGAATTAATTTTATACCTCTTTGGAAATGGTTAATTAGAGATTTATGAAAAAGGTTTTAGAGTTGTAGGAAGGGAAAGAAAAAAGATATTTTTTCTTGATCCTTTATTGCTTAAATTATTTTCTTATTGGAGTAATTCTGAATTTTTAAAATCAGCGTTGATGGAAAATATAGTTCAAGCTCATCTTTATAGAAAGTTTTGCGAGATCTATTACTATCGTAATAAGTATGAAATTGATTGTATAGCTGGAAACTTAAAAGTTGAAGTTAAGGCAGGCAAACCGTATTGTTGATAAAGAAAATTTGCCGAGATTTTTGTTGGGTTGTGAAAAATAGAAAAGGAAAAAAGAAGGTTTGTGGTTTTGTGGAAGGGCTGTTAGAAAAATAAAAAGTTAGGTCAAGAAGCTATCAGAAAATGTTCTAAAATGTTAAGATTATTGATAAGGAAATTTACCCGAGTTCTTATTGTGATGTTTAAAAAAAGAAAAAGAGAAATCACCTCTCTAAAATTTCTGTATTACGCAATAGCGCTTCCATCTTCCCTATTTCAGATGGTACTATTACAGGAGGACTCCAAAGCATTAGTCTCTTACTTTTACTTAGAGATAATCCCACCGGCCAAAAGAGGTATCCTGTCGATTTCTCGCAATATATTATTTCCCCTTCCCGCCTCTCATCAAAATTTCTATATGCGTCTATAAAATCTTCTGGAGTTACTATTCCCAGTATTAATGCACTATACATAATTCCTGGATCATGACCTCCAAGTCCTGTGGTGTAGATTATAAGTTTATCTTCATCTTTTCCTAATTTCTCCTTTATTAAATGAGCAGCGAGAAGTCCTCCCAATCTTTTTGCATTATTACTTCTAATATGGTCACATTTTGTCCAAGGACTTAGGCTATTCATAAGATCTCTCTCTTCTGGGCCAGACACTAAGAATTGCTGGAGCCAAAAATTGTATTTTTCTAATTTCTTTTTGTCAAATCCC
>NJDW01000004.1 GCA_002254805.1 Candidatus Pacearchaeota archaeon ex4484_31
AATTCCTTCATCTTCTTTAAGATATTCCCAACATTTGTATTCTTTTTCTAATGTTTCTTTTGTTGCAGCGTCATCTATAACCAAAACCTCAAGCTCTTTTCCAGCCATTTTTTCCTTTTTTCCTTTTCTTGGGGGCAAATTTTTTATTTTCCAATTATGGTGGTTAAATCGTCATCGCCCCAAATCATCATTTTTAACCACCACACAATAACAAATAAACAAAGAAGTATATAAATGTTTGTTGTTGGGGGTTATGACAAAATTTTTAAAGTAAAAAACACATTGTTTTTTATGCTGCAAAAGTATCTATCAGAATTTTTAAGTCAAGCAGAATCAAAAATCTTTGTTTTTTTGCTTGGCAAGGAAGCTAGTGCTTCAGAAATAAGCAAAGCGTTACAGCTTAACAGAACCTTTGTTTATGAAAAGCTTAACAGCTTAATTGCTAAAGGCTTTATTTCTGAAGTAAGAATAGAGGGAAAAAGAAAGTTTAAGGCTAATGATCCAGTAAAGATACTTGAAACAATAAGACAAGAGATAGAAAAAAAGAAGGAAAAGGTAGAAAAAGCAATAGAAGAAGCTAAGAAATTTAAAGCTGAACAAAAAACAGAGGGCTATGCAGAACTCTTCTTTGGCAAGAGATCCATCTTTTATTTACTTACAAAGTTAATAGAAGAAAAACCGAAAGAAGTTTATATGCAGGGGAGCATAAAAAAGTTCAAACAAATTATGGAACACTATTACGAAAGTTTTGAACTTAGAAGAAAAAGAGCCAAGATAAAGCTAAAGGCTCTAGTTGATGAACCAATAAAAGGAGCTGAAATAGAAATTCTTGAAGAAGAACAAAACACTCTCTCCTTGTTCTATAATGATAAAGCAATAATTATTTTGTTAACCACACCAACCTTAGCTATACTTATAAAGAGCAAAGAATTTGTTAAAAGCAATATCGCTCTGATAAATAAATTTTTCGAAGAAGAAGTTAGGGTTTACAGGACAAAAGAAGGAATAGAACATGCTTATTTAAAGTTGTTAGAAAAAAGGAATGATGAAATAGTTAGCTTCGGTTATTTTGGAAAACAATACAGAAAAGTTTATACAGATGAATTTGCCCATCGTTTCCAAAAAGAAGCAAAGAAAAAAGGAATAAAAATCTTAACTATAGGTATAGAGGAAGAACCACCAACCTTAGAAATGAGGGAGAGAGTAAGTAAGTATAAAGTTATTAAATTCATAGGTTTACTACCGAAAATAATCAGTGGACCAATAGCTTTTATGATTTCTAGCAAATATATTTTACAAATCTTATATGCTATAAAAGAACCAAGAGTGCTGTTAATAAAAAATAAAGAAACCGTAAAAATTTATAGAGAACATTTTAATCAACTTTCAAAACTTAAAGAATTAAAAAAAGTTTAATTATCTTTTTCGAGTACAGCCTTAATTCTTCTTACTCCAGAAGCTACGCTTTTTTCCTTTACTATCTTAAATCTTTTGTTTCCTTCAGCTAATTCTTTTGTATTGCTTACATGAGGACCAGCACAAACTTCTATGCTAAAGTAATTGTCTGGATTTCCTATGAAGTAAACACTGACTATGTCTTCATCGTTATAAACTTTATGCTCAAAAAATGCTAGAGCGCCTAGCTTTTTCGCTTCCTTCAGTTTCATTTCTTTTCTTGTAACAGGCAAAGCTTCTTTTATCTTTTCATTTACAAGCTTTTCAATCTTTTCTATTTCTTCTTGCGTAAGTTTTCTATCGAAGGAAAAATCAAACCTTAAACGTTCTGGTGTTATATGCGAGCCTTTTTGCTGAACTTCTTTTCCAAGCACTTCTCGTAAAGCAGCATGTAACAAGTGCGTAGCTGTATGCAACTTTATCGTTTCTCTATCAAGACTTGCTAAGCCACTCTTGAATAAGCCTTTGGTTGCTTTTCTGCTTAACTCTTGATGCTTTTTTACTTCTTCATTAAATTCTTTTACATTCACATCAAAACCTTTTTCCTTAGCCAACTCAAGAGTAAGTTCAAGTGGAAAACCATAGCTTTGGTAAAGTAAGAAAGCTTCCTTTCCATTTATTTTCTTTTTCCCTTGTTTCTTTAGCTTATCTATGATCGTGTCAAAAACCTTAAGACCTTTTTCAAGATTCTTTAGGAACCTTTCTTCTTCTTTATCAAGTTGTTCAAGAATAAATTGCTCCTTTTCTTTCAAGTGTTTATAGCCACTAACTTCAATAACCTTTCTAGCTATTTTAGAACAAAACTTTTCTTTAAAATCATAGCCTTTAAGCTTTGCAAGTCTTACACATCTTCTTATCAAACGTCTTAGAACATAACCTCTACCTAAGTTGCTGGGTGTAACATCCTCAGCCAGTATAAAACAAGAAGCTCTTAAATGATCACTAATTATTCTTACTATTCTTTCTTCTCTCTTGTTTTTCAAACCTAAAACTTCCTCAACTTTTTCCTTTATTTCTTTAAGCGGCGATACTTCATAAACACTTTCTTTATTGTTCAAAATTGCGAGAGTTCTTTCTACACCCATACCTGTGTCTACATTTTTTTGCTTTAATGATTCAAGATAGTAAAGATGTTCATCAATAAATTTCTTAATTTCTTCTATCTTTCCTTCATATAAAGTTGCAATAATGTTTGCTTTTTTTGCTGATTCTACATTTTCTTTTTTGTGATCAAAATAAATGACTTCCTCTGCTTTTAGATTGTATTTTTTTAATAATTCTAGAAAGTAATCTGGATTAGACTTGTCAGGATTTTTATTAAGAGTAAATATTTCTATATTTTCTTTTTTACTTAATTCAACAATAGATTTATTTTTTGAATCGTTTAAGTTAGCGTTAGTTACTATTATTAACGGTACATTGTAAGCTTTTAGTAAGTTAAACAACTTTCTATTTAAATCTCTATTTTCATCGAAAAGACAATGGATTGCATCTACTAATATTGCTTTAATTTTGCTCTTGTTATATTCCATAAAGACATCGTTCCAAATTTCTAGGTATTTACCGCAATTACATCCTGGCTTACAATTTTCACTACATTTTGGTTTTCCGGTATCTATGAACATTTCAGTACAAGGTCCGCAAGGTCCAGTATCGCTTATAGGACCCCACCAATTGTGTTCTTTACCTAAAAAAAAGATTCTTTCTTTTTCTATGCCAAGTTCTTGCCAAATTTTTGCAGATTCTTCATCTTTTGGAAGTCCCTCGCTTTTATCTCCAGAAAAGCAGGTAACACACAATTTTTCTTTTTCTATGCCAAGAACTTTTGTTAAAAATTCAAAACTCCATTCTATTGCTTGTTTTTTCCAGTAATCTCCGAGGCTCCAGTTTCCAAGCATTTCAAAAAAGGTTAAATGGAAGGTATCTCCAACTTTTTCAGTCTCTTACCTAAAGGATGTGATTGACCAAGTAAATAAGGAATCAGAGGATGCATACCAGCTGTTGTAAATAAAACACTAGCTTCATCCTTTGGAACCAAAGGAGCGTTTGGAATTTCTTTATGATTTTTACTTTTAAAAAATTCAATATATTTTTTTATCAGTTTTTCTCGTGTCCACATCATAATGTTTTTAGGAATAAGAAATTTAAAAAAGTTATTCAAGCTTTTTTGCTAAAAACCAGATGTTTTTTCCAAACAATTTTGATGATCTTAAAACTTTGAAGCCAGCCTTTCTTAATAAGTTCTTGAGTTCAAAAGGCAAGAACAGATAGTAATAACGATAGAAAACCTTGCCTTCTTTTTGCCATTTTACCATCTTGTTTTTTACAAAAAGCGAAAGAGGGAAAAGGTTCCATACACTAACAAATGCTAAGCCGTTGGGTTTTAAAACCCTGAACATTTCTTCTACAGCCTTTCTTCTTTTTTCCTTTGTTTCAAGATGGTGTAAAAGAGAAATGCTTAAGCAATAATCAAAAAAGTTATTTTGGTAAGGAAGTTTTTCAGCAACTCCTAGTTTTAATCTTACTTTTATTTTATGCTTTTCATAAAAAAGCTTTGCAAATTCCAACATTTTTTCTGAAAAGTCTAAGCCATAACATTCAAAGCCTTTCTTCGCAAACACAAGCAAATTTCTACAGTTGCCACATCCAATTTCTAGAATCTTGCCTTTTTCTTTTTCTGAAAGTTTTTCCAGTTCTTTTGCTATGTCTCTGAAAGGTTTTTGTCTGAAGTGATACCATTGTTCAGCTATAGCATCCCAAACCTTTTTTTGTTCCATAAAATAAGAACTGCTAAAAGTTTAAAAACATAAATTTTTTTTTAATTTGCATGAAAAGTTTTTATTCATTCATAAGGGAACTTTGGAAAAGACCAAAAGAAAATCCTCTTTGGAAAGAGAGACTTATAAAGTGGAGAAGAGAGCCTTCAATAGTAAGAATAGAAAGACCGACAAGGATAGATAGGGCTAGAGCTTTAGGGTATAAGGCTAAGAAAGGCTTTGTTATAGTTAGGGTTAGGGTAAGAAGAGGTGGAAGAAAAAGACCTAAACCAAAAGGTGGAAGACGTTCAAAAAGACAAACAATAAAAAAGGTTTTGAAAATGAATTATAGGTGGGTAGCTGAGCAAAGAGCAGCAAGAAAATTTCCTAACCTTGAGGTTTTGAACAGTTACTGGGTTGCTAAGGATGGAAACTACTATTGGTATGAAGTAATTCTTGTTGATCCAAACAGGCCAGAAATAAAGGCAGATAAAAACATAAACTGGATAACAAGTAAAAAGCATAGAGGAAGGGTCTTTAGAGGCTTAACAAGTGCTGCAAGAAAATCTAGAGGCTTGAGAAAGAAAGGCAAAAGAGCAACAAAAGTAAGGCCAAGCTTAAGAGCTCATGAAAGGAAAGGAAAATAAAATTTTCTGTTCCGAAACCTTTATATATTTCTAACAATTAATTTTTTATGGAATATCAATGTGAAAAATGTCACTACAGGTTTGAATCTAATCATAAAGTTTATGCCTGCCCTTACTGCGGTAGGATAGGAACATTAAAAAAGGTTCCAACAGCTTCAGAATTACTCGAATCGATAGAGCTTGAAGAGGAAAGTAAAGAAAAATAAAAAATTAACTTATTACTTTTTTTATTTCTTCTACACACCTAGGATTTTGTAAGGTTGAGATATCACCGAGAGGCTGTTTTGTAAGCAAGTTTCTGAGGATTCTTCTCATTATCTTACCACTTCTTGTTTTCGGTAGTTCAGAAACAAAGAAAACAAACTTCGGTTTAGCAATCTTTCCTATTCCTTTCACAAGAATTTCATTGATTTCTTCCTTCTTTATTTTTTCCTTTGTTTTTGTTACAACAAAAACAGCAATGACTTGGCCTTTTATTTTATCTGGTATCCCAACAACAGCACATTCGCTAACCCTTTTATCTTTTTCTACTATGTTTTCAAGCTCACCTGTGCTAAGCCTGTGGGCAGCAACCTTTATTACATCATCACTCCTTCCGACTATTCTTATCAAACCTTTCTCATCTTTGTATGCTATGTCGCTGGTAAAATAAATTTTATTTCCAAACTTACTAAAGTACGTTTCCCTGTACTTTTTTTCATTCTTATAAATTCCTCTTAACATTCCTGGAGGGAAAGGAGGTAAAACCACTAGATTTCCTTTTTCATTCGCTTTACATTCATTCCCTTTTTCATCTAAAATGCTTACTTTTACTCCAGGAAAAGGAAGGCCAGCAAACGTTGGTTTGAAAGGACCAACTCCAGGTAAGGAAGTTATTAAAATCCCACCGGTTTCGGTTTGCCAATATGTGTCAAGTAAAGGACATCTCTCTTTTCCAACTTCTTTGAAGAACCAAAGCCAGGCTTCTTCATTTATCGGTTCACCAACAGAAGCGATTATTTTTAAAGAATCTAGCTTTTCTTTTACTTTCGCTACCTCTTTTTCAAACATCCTTATTGCTGTTGGAGCTGTATAAAAAACTGTAACCCTATGTTTTTTTATCATCTGCTGCCATCTATCTGCTTTAGGATAATCCAAAGCGCCTTCATACAAGACAAATGTAGCTCCGTTAAGTAAAGGACCATAACAAGAATAAGTATGACCAGTAATCCAGCCTATATCAGCAGTACTCCAAAATATGTCATCATCAAGTAAATTGAATATATACTTTGTTGTTAAATAAGCTTGAACTGTATAGCCTCCACAAACATGGATTACTCCTTTAGGCTTTCCTGTAGAACCGCTTGTAAATAAAATGAATAAGATGTCTTCACTGTTCATAGCCTCTGGCTTACAATATTCTTTTTGCCCTTCGATAAGTTCATTGAAAAAATGTTCTCTCCTCCTTAGTCTAAGTTTTTTTCCGATCCTTTTCACAACAACAACTTTTTCTACGTCTGTTTTCCTTACTCCTTCATCTGCATATTTTTTTAAATTAATTACGCTCCCTTTTCTGTAATAGCCATCAGCTGTAATCAAAACCTTTGCATTTGTTTCTTTTAACCTTATTCTTAAGGCTTCTGGTGAAAAAGCTGAAAAAACTACTGTATGAATAGCTCCTATTCTCGCAGAAGCAAGCATAGCTATGATTGTTTCAGGAATCATTGGCATGTAAATACCGACTACATCTTTTTTCTTAACACCAAGTTCTTTCAATGCATTAGCAAACTTATTAACCTCTCTGAAGAGTTCATAATAACTCAGATATCTTGTTTTTTCATTTATCGGTTCTGGTTCCCAGATCAAAGCTATCTTATCTTTTCTTTTTTCAAGATTCCTTTCCAAACAATTATAGCTAATATTTATCTTGCCTCCAACAAACCATTTAAAATGAGGGGGCTCAAACAAAAATGCTTTATTCCATTTTTTAAACCAAACCAACTCCTTAGCAGCATTTTCCCAGAACTTGATCGGATTTTTACCAGCTTCTTCGTAAATTTTTTTACTTTTTACAAAGGCTCTTTTTTTACATTCTTTTGAAGGCCACCACATCAATTCGGTTCTTCCTTGCTTCTCTTTTTTCAACCTTTCCATGAAAAAATAAAAAAAGAGAATTAAAAAAGTTAACGATTTTTGACTGAAGAAGTTGATGTTATGCTTAACAAAATTCAAGGCTTGCTAAACTAACGTTAAATCAAAAATTGAGAATTAAAAAAGTTAACGTCAAATTTAATTTCTTTCAATCATTTTTTCCAAAATTCGGAAAAATATAACCTTTTTTTATCTCCAACTGATGCTATTAATGTTTGCTGTATTAAAACATTTTTGGGATTCTTAGAATTTCTATATGGATTTTCAATTCTTATTTTATACAATACCTTTTTTCCTATAATATCGCTATGAACATTTCCAAAAAATGCTACTTCAATTAGATTTTTCCTAACCCTTCCCTGAGAAAAAGACGAGCAAAAAGTAGGATCAAACTTAAGAGGTTCTTGAAGAGAAGCGATTTTTTCCAGAAAACTTTCTATTTCGTTTTCATCACTTTCTATATACAAATCTGTTCTTACTCTGCCGTCAGTTGTATATAAAATAGATGAGATTTCTTTTAGAGTACCTTCAATTGAAAATTCTTTTTCATACTCTTCATACATTTTTTCATTGGTTGCCACTTTTAATTCGCTTTTAAATAAAATGAATAAACTTTATAAATCTTTCGATTCCTTATCACTTTCAAGATACAACATTATAAACGATTTCACTGTGCTGCGCTTAAATCCACTTACAGGCTTCGTTATCGCTCTTGCCAAACTTATTGCTTCGGAAATTACTGACTAACAGTTGCTTAAAGAGACAACTTTCTTCTTATAATCTTCATTAAAATAGAAATAATGCTTTTTATTTCATCCTCATTATTTATCAAAAACTCTTGACTTATTTTTCTTCCATAATAAACTATACCTATTCTAAATTTTCTTAAAGTATCGATCAACTTAATTTGATTTTCATCAAGTTCTTTATAATTGGATGAAAAATATTCGATAAGCTTAATGTGGCTCAAAGTTTTATAACCATCAATATACATTACTGCCGTTAACAATTCTTTTATAACCTCATAATATTCCTCAATTATTTTGTAGGCTTTGTCTTTCGGAATTAACTTTAATAACTCTAGTCTTTCTTTGGCCATCTCAAACAGATCTTTTGCTCTCTCCTTGTCTTTACTTATCCTGAATATTTCGTCATCCATCTTAAAAACTTCCATAGAGTACTATTCCGTTATAGATTTTTTTAATTAAGTTTTTATCTAATTTTTCAAGTTTGTCAATAATAAGCAAATTTATTTTTCTCTTTAACTTTTTCTCAAATTTTTTCAGGTTTATTTCTTTTTTTGTTTTGCTTATTATTAAAATGTCTATATCACTTTCTTCTATATCTTCACCTCTCGCATAAGAACCAAAAACAACAATTAACTTTGGCCACAAACTCGAAATTAAAAATTCTGTAAGTTCTTTTAAGCTATAAAGATTATAAACTTTCTTATAGAATATAAAATCTTCATTCTCTCTGTTGGCAATAAAACCATCAAAAGGCCTGGCTTTCTTCTTTTTTATTAAATCCTTATCAAGTAAATCTTTAATATGATTTCTCACAGAGGTGGGAGCAATCCCTATTTTTTTACTTATTTCCTTAATAAAATGCAGTGTAGTTGGCTCTACAAAAAATACTTCCAAAACCTTTAAGTAGCTACATTTTTGTCCCATATGGTATAATTATGTACCTTTAGGTATATAAATGTTTCTATTAACCTATTCCATAATAACTCAAAATAATTTTGAAACTTGTTGCCACTTCTTTGCTTTCTATTAAAAAACTGTAGGGCTGTTCAGTAAAAAACAAAGAATGGAACTTGCAGTCGGATAATTATTCTTTAAGTAAAAATTTTATTTCCACATAAATTAGTTTTTTAATTTCAATCAAAATCAAAGCTTTAGAAACATTTAAATATAATTTTAATTCTTGGTTATTTGGTTATTATGAGACAAAAATATTTTACAATCAAATATTTTATAGTCATAGCGTTAATTTCTATTTTATTAATTCCTTCTCTGGTTTATGCAAATAAAGGTTCTATGATAATTTATCCAAGAAATGTTCACTTAGAAGAAGCTGGACAAAATGCAATTGTGGCTTGGAACGGAAACGAAGAAATAATCATTTTATCAACAGATATGAGAAGTTCAGAATCAACATTGGTTCTTGAATTAATACCTCTGCCTTCAAATCCAACAAAGGTTGAAGAAGGAAGCTCTGAATCGTTTACAAAATTAGTAGAAATTATAAATAGGAAAGTTAGAGAAATGAGAACAAGAACGCTTACAAAGAAAGCTAAAGCTCTTGGTGTTGAAATAACCTTTCATAAAAAAATAGGTGCCCATGATGTTACAATTGTCAAAGTAAGTGATTTAGATTACTTCATAAGTTGGGTAAAAGATTTCTTAACAAGCAAAGAATTTGAATATGTTGAGTTTCCATCTAACTTCAAAACTACAATATCCAATTATTTGAATAGAAATATCAATCATTTTGTTTTTGATGTGATTGAAACAAATGAATCTTTACAAACAATAAACCCCCTTATTTACAGATTCAAAAGTAATTATTTATATTATCCTCTAGAAATAACTGCTACTTCTGATGTCGGTTGGTCTAGTCCAAGAGTTAATATATTTTTAATTACAAAAGGAATAATAAATCAAACTGTTGTCAGAAATGCAGGGCTTTATCCAAGGATAGGATTTAACGAATATAACATAAGACTTACTAGAGCAGAACTTAAAGAGATTAGTCCTGAATTAGAAGATTTATTTAAATCTGATGCTTTTGTCATGAACGCACAATATTTTGGTCCATTGAATAAATTAAAAAAAGATTTGATAATCCATCAACAAGATATTTCAAAACCAATAGAGCATACTAACCTTATGATTATTGTATCCATAATTATTGTTCTAATCATAATGACGGCAATTTATAAAAAATTTAAAAAATAATTTTTCTGCAGCTTGATACTTTAGCTTTTTCCTTCGAAAACCTTATTACGTTTCAGTTCCCAAATTCTCTTATGAACGAGTTAGCATAATAGTTATACCAACAATAAATTTACAAAGCTAGTCAAAACTAATTAAAATAGAGGGAAGAAAACTAAAGCTATTATGGCCATAAGCTTTAACAATATGTTTAGGCTAGGGCCAGCACAATCTTTTAATGGATCTCCGAAGGTATCGCCTATAACAGAAGCTTCATGTTGTAATGTTCCTTTCTTATTTTCAACATCCTCTATGTATTTCTTTGCATTATCAAGAGATCCGCCGGTATTTGCCATAAAGATCGCAAGTAAAAAACCTGTTGAAATGCTTCCAGCTAAGAAGCCTGCTAAAGCAGCTTTTCCTAAAGTAAAGCCAACAACAAAAGGAATTATGATAGCTATCAAAGTTGGCAAGATCATTTTCTTCAAGGCTTGGTTTGTTACTATACCAACGCACCTTTCATAAAGAGGTTTTTTACCTTTGCTTATCAGTTCCTTAAACTGTCTTCTTGTTTCATCAACAACCTTTTCAGTGGTTTTTCTTACTGCTCTTACTGTAAGAGATGAAAAAACAAAGGGTATAAGTGCTCCAATGAATAAGCCAGCAACAACAAAAGGATCTGTAAGGCTTATCAGCTTAAGCTTAACTTTTTCAGAATAAACAGCAAATAAAGCTAATGCTGTTAAAGCAGCTGATCCTATAGCAAAACCTTTACCTATAGCTGCTGTTGTATTTCCTATTGCATCTAATTCTGAAGCCCTTTTTCTAACTTTTTTTCCTAACCTTGCCATCTCTGCTATGCCAGCAGCATTATCAACAACAGGCCCATAACAATCTATAGCTAATGTTAAAGGCAATGTTGAAAGCATTCCTACAGCTGAAAGAGCTATTCCGTAAAGTGAGCCAAAATGATAGGAAACGATTGTTGCTATCACAACAGAAACTATAGGAACAATAGTAGAGATCATTCCTTTTTCAAAGCCACTAAGCAATGTTAAAGCTACTCCTCTCTTTGTTTCTCTAGCAGTTTCTTTTGTAGGTTCAAAAGAATAAGAAGTGTAGAACAAAGCTGATATTCCTATAGCAGTTCCAGCAAGCAAACCTGAAAGAATGCAGTAAAACATATTAAGTTTTTTCCAAAATATTTTTGTAAAGAAAAAAGTAAAAGCAAGCATCAAGATTACTGAAATAAGCGTTGCTTTTTCAAATGCATTTTTTCCTTTTACAAAAAACATAGAGATGAAAGAGCTTAAAATTCCTGATGCAGCTATCACAAAAGGAAAGATGCTTTTTGTAAAAGCACTTGAGGCTATGCCTATACATACAGCTGCAATCAAACTATCTGAGTAACTTTCAAAAAGGTCAGCACCCATGCCAGCAACATCACCAACGTTATCACCTACTTGATCAGCTATGACAGCAGGGTTTTTCTTTGAATCTTCAGGAAGTTTCTTTTCTATTTTTCCTACAAGATCTGCACCTATATCAGCGCTTTTTGTGTAGATGCCTCCTGCTACTCTAGCAAACAAAGCAATAGAGGAAGCTCCGAAACCAAAAGAAAATAGTACGGATTGGTCCTTAAATAAATAAAACAAGATTATTAAGCCGAACAAGCTTAAACCACAAACAAGAAAAGACATAACAGAACCAGAGAAAAAAGCAAGCTTTAAACCTTTTTCCTTACTCTTAGAGCAAGCAAAGGCAGTTTTTGCATTCGCTTTTGTAGCTATTCTCATCCCAAGATTTCCTGCAAGAGCAGAAAACAAAGAACCAAGGATAAAGCTCAAGGTACTTTTCCATGAAAAAGCAAGCAATAAGATGATAGAAAATATGGCAACAAAAACAACCAAGGCTCTGTATTGCTTGTTCAAAAATGTTATGGCTCCTCTCTGTATTGCTCTTGAAATTTCCTTCATAGCTTTTGTTCCATCCTTTTTCTTTGAAAGGTAAAAGCTAAGAGCTAAAGAAGTAAGAAATGCGATTCCGATTGAAAGGATTGTAAAAGCAACAGCTAGCATTTTAGCATTTTTATTTTAAAAAATAAATTTTTAAAAAGTTTTTCATTTTGTTTTTTGATGATTCTGAAAAATCTAGAGAGGATTAGAGAAGTTCTTGAAAAAGTACAGAACCCCTTGTTTTTCTTTGACAATGATGTTGATGGACTTGCTTCTTTCCTTTTGCTCAGAAAGTTTTGTCAAAAAGGAAAAGGAGTTGCAATAAAAAGTTATCCAGGATTAAACGTTTCTTATGTAAGAAAGCTCTATGAGTTAAATCCAGATTACATCTTTGTTTTGGATAAACCAATAATTGAGAAAGGCTTTATAGAGAAAGCAAAAGAACTTGTTATGCCAATCGTTTGGATTGATCATCATGGAATACCAAAAGAGATAAACAACTATGAAGATAGCATTTTTTACTTTAATCCAAAAGCAATTGGAATGAAAGAAACGCCAGTATCTTTTATTTGTTATCAGATAACAAGACAAAAAGAAAATGAATGGATAGCCTTGCTTGGCTGTTTAGCTGATTGGTATGTTCCTGACTTTGCAAAAGAATTTTCCAAGGCATTTCCTGATTTATTTCCCTTTACTCCAGATCCAGCAAAGGCCTTGTATGAAACAGAAATAGGAAAATTGGTTAAGGTACTAAGTTTTGCTTTGATGGACAGAACAACAAAGGTTGTTAAAATGCTTAAGAATTTGTTGTTGATAAAAAATCCTTACGAATTACTTGAAGAAAATAAGCTTACAGTTTCGATACATAAAAGGTTTAAGCAAATCAACAGAAAGTATGAAAAAATGTTGAAAAAAGCAAAAAAGATTGCTGAAAAATCAGGAAAGCTTATTTTCTTTAAATACGGAGGTGAAACAAGTTTTTCTGCTCAGATTGCAAATGAACTTTTTTACCTTTACCCTAACAAAATCATTGCTGTAGCTTGTGTAAGAGGAAATAAAGTAAATGTTTCGTTAAGAGGAAAGAATGTACTTAAAATAACTCTGGAAGCTCTCTCTAACATTGAAGGAAAAGGAGGCGGCCATGAAGATGCGTGTGGAGCTGCTTTAAAAACTTCAGACCTACAAAAGTTTCATGAAAACTTGCTGATGCTGATAAAATGAAAATAGCAATAGCTTTAAGCTTGATAAGCTTAATCTTCTTATCTTTTCAGCTTGCTTTAGCAGACGAACTGAAATTAAGTTCCTATTATGTCAATACAATTGTTAACATCTCAAACGAGCTTGAAAGTTCTTCTGATGTAATCATAAATCTAACAGCCTTTCCTTTGAACGATGAAAGACAAAGCTCAACGATAGAGACATTTCCTCTTGGAGAGATAACAGAAAACTACATCAAACTTGAGCTAGAAAGAGGAAAAAATGTTTTTTTCATCACTTCCAACACAAAAAGTTTTCTTTACATTCCAAAAATAAAAAGAACTAAACTTTTAGAAGCAATCAAAGTAAACAAAAACAAAGAATTTACCTCACCGACATTTTATATCACGAGTAATGATGAATTCATAAAAAATAAGGCAGATCAGCTAAAGAGTGATGATGCTTTTGAAACCCTCTTTAACATAGCAAGTTATGTTGATAAAATCATGGAATATGATCTGAATTCAAAGGAACTGAAAAAGGCAAGTGAATTGCTAAAAGAAAGGAAAGGTGTTTGTTCCCATTATACAATTCTTTTTCTTGCTCTTACAAGAGCTTTAGGATTTCCTTCAAGGTATGTTAGCGGACTAGCTTATTCAACAGAAGAGAAAAGATTTATCGAACATGCTTGGGCAGAAGTCTACTTAAATGATAGATGGATACCTTTTGATTTAACCTTCCATCAGTATGGCTGGTTAGATGCATTCCATATTGCGTTGAAAAAAAGTAAAGAAGCTAGAAAAGAGTTTGTTCAGTATTTTTACTATGGAAAACTAACGCCTAA
>NJDW01000005.1 GCA_002254805.1 Candidatus Pacearchaeota archaeon ex4484_31
TTTGGTTTGTGGAGACGATCTTACCTGCACGAATCTTGAAAGAGTAAAGAAAGCTGTTAAAATGAAAGCAATAAATGCCTTGATAGTAAAACCAAACCAGATAGGAAGTTTGATCGAAACAAAGAAGGTTGTTGATTTTGGAAAAAAGCATAACTTAAATTTGATAATTTCACATAGGTCAGGCGAAACAAAAGATGATCTTATAGCAGACCTTTCTGTTGGTTGGCAGATTCCTTTGATAAAAACTGGCATAGTAGGAAAGGAAAGAGAAGTAAAAATCAATAAGTTAATAAAAATTGAAAAACAGCTATGGAAAAGCTAAACTCATTGTTAGAAAAAATAAAAGCAAGAAATCCTGACATCAATCAGAACATTTTGGAAGCATTTAAGGTATGTGATAGAAAATTCTTTGTTAAAGAATTTCCATACATAGATGAACCTATACATATTGCACATGGACAAACGATAAGCCAGCCAAGTACGATAGCAAGGATGATAAAACTTTTGTGTCTTAAAAAAGGCATGGACGTTTTGGAGGTTGGAACAAACACAGGATATCATGCAGCTCTCATAGCTTATCTTGTTTTTCCAGGCAAGGTTACAACAACAGAAATTTTTCCAGACCTAGCAGAAATGGCAAGACAAAACATAAAAAAGCTTATCGAACATTTGAAAAAGAAAAGCAAGATAAAAGCAAAAAGACTTTCAAGGATAAAGGTTGTTGTTGGCGACGCTCTTGATAAAAACAATGAGATATGGAAAGAAAAGTACAACAGAATTTACTTTACTGCAAGTGTAAACAAAGAGCAAGAAAAGGAAGTAAAAGCCATGGCAAAAAAGCTTTTGAAGGAAAAAGGCCTTTTGCTTTATCCAACAAACGAACTTTTTATGTATGGTTCTCTAAAACTTTGGAAAAAGAACAAAGAATTGAAGCTTGTTCTAAAAGAAGAAGGCTATGCCTTCGTGCCTTTACTAAGGAAAGAAGATTTAAGGCATTATTACTAATGAACAGTAACTTTTTTCAAAAAGCGAAAAATTTTTAAATATATTATAACATAACTTTTATAAAGCAATAATAAAACTAGTAGTTAGGCTAGGGGGAGAAATGGTTAAGGACGCTTTCGCAATTTTTTTTAGAAAAAAGCCAACACTTATTTTGTTAGCTTTACAAAAAACTTCAAGAGCAAGGTACGGAAGTTTACTAGCTAAAGAAGTTGATTGCACATACAGTCATGCAGTGAAGATCTTACAAAATCTTGAGAAATTCGGATTGGTTTCTTTTGAGAAAAAAGGAAGGATAAAAATAGTAAAGTTAACAGCAAGAGGCCAGAACGTTGCAGAACATCTTAAAAAAATAAAGGAACTGTTAAGTCGTTGATCAATTCATTGCATTGAGTTAAGCTCTTCCTCTGCTTTCACCAAGAACAATTCCACTAGCAATCAAATGAGCAATCCTTATCGGTTCTGGAACCAAAGCGTGAGAAGAACTTAGCCTTATTATTTCTCTCGCTTTTTCCTCGCTTATTCCAGAGCATTGGAAATATATTTTCTTGTTTTTTAACTCAACTTCATGAACATTTCCTGCTTTCTTTATCATTGCTAGCTTTTTTTTAACTTCATTTTCACTTTTTTTATTTTTTTCATTCGCTTTTTTTAAAGCTCTTATTATTTTTTTCATGTTTGGCTTTTTTCTTGTTATCACTATGACTGGTAAGCCAGTTAGCTTGTTCAATTTTTTTATGTCTATAACGTTAAAACCTGCAACAGCAATTCCATCAAGCATTATGCATTGTAATTGGCTAAGATGCTTAGATTTTTTTACCATATTCAAAATCTTTTCAGTAGCATCGTCACCATCAACCTTAACCTTTGTTGATAACAATCCGTCCATGTAACTACCTCCTCTAAATACGGTTCCAACAACCAAACATTCCTCATCTGTCTTTTTAAACGGAGCATCATCTATTCCAAGAATTCTGAATTCTTTTTTTATTTCCATTTTTCTTCATTTTCTTTAAGAACCGAAAAATTTAAAAACTTGCTTTAACTCTAAAATAATAACAAAAATTGCAAATGGTAGCAAATAACAGCAAAATTAACAAAAAAATTAACAAAATGAAAGAAAAAACAGTCTTGTTTTCAATTTTATTTTCAGTTCTTTTCTTTCTTTTAATTTTCGCTGTAAAAGCTACATTAACTAACATAGAGCTTATCAAACCAGAGAACAACGTATGGCTTAATGTTTCACAGCCAGAGTTTAAGTTTAAAGCAATAAGTAAAGAAAGCTTTAACTTTAGTTGTAAACTTTTGATAGATGAAACAAACTATGGGATGAACGAATCTGTTTTAAACAATACAGAAACAGTAATCAGAGCAAACCAATCGTTAAGTGAAGGAACACATCAATGGAAAATAAACTGTTCTGATTCAAATTCCTCGCTTGTTAGTGAAACAAGAACAATAAAAATAGATTTAACAAAACCTTCAATAGTTTTGACAAAGCCATCTGATGGATACACAACAAAATCAAGAGAAATAGAGTTTGGTTTTGTTGCTACAGACAACCTTGATGCAGTAATTTCATGTTCATTGATTGTTGACGATGCTGTTAAAGAAAACTTTGATGTTGCAAATGATACAGAAAAAACCATAACCTTAGAACTTTCTAGAGCTGTACATGAATGGTATGTAAGCTGTATTGATGAGGCTGGAAACAAGGAAGAGAGTGAAAAAAGAACAGTTACGATAGAAAAAATAAATTACTGTGAGGAAGGTGAAAAAGGTGAAAAGTTAAGGATAACAGTTAAACAGCCAGATGAAAACGACGAATTTTATCCAAAAGAGAGCATAGATGTTGAGGTTGAAGTTGAAAATAGGTATGATGAATCCTTAGATGTTGTTGTTGAAGCGGCTCTTTATGATCTGAGTGATGATGAAATTGTTGTTGATTCAGAAAAAGATTTTGAGCTTGATGAAGATGAAGAAAGAACAGTTACACTTTCATTAACTGTTCCAGCAAACATAAATGAAAAGCATCACTATGCTGTTTTTGTCAAAGCTTACGAAGATGGAAACGAAGAAGAGCAATGTAAGGAAGATGAAATTGGGATAGAAATAAAGAGAAAAAGCCATTCCTTGGTTTTTGAAAATGTTTCTTTGGCTGAACAAAAATCAAGCTGTGGAAGTACAAACAAAATAAGTATTAAGCTTACAAACGTTGGAAGGCACGAAGAAGAAATCAAACTAAATGTGAAATCAAGCCAACTTTTTTTAGATTGGTCAAGATTGTTAACTCTTGATAAAGGAGATTCATACACAGGAGAAGTAATCTTTACTGTTCCTTCAAACATAACAGAAGGAAATTATAGCATAGTTGTAGAAGCTTACTATGAATATGAGGAAGGCATCTATGAATCAGTAATAAGAAAGTACTTGACTCTTGAAGTGAAAGGTAATTGCTTACCGTTGCCTTATAAAGATGTAAGCTTTTCTCTTGAACAAGTCTCTGAAGCATTTTCTGGAATGGAGTTTACAATAAAAGTTACGGTAAAGAATACAGGAAATGTAAAGACAAACTACACTGTAGATGTAAAGGAGTTTGAGGAATGGGCAACCTTACAAGAAATAAGTAAAAAAACGCTTGTTCTTGAACCAGACCAGCAAGAAGACATTTATGTAAAGCTTCAGGCAAAGGAGGATGTTGTTGGCATGCATACACTTAAAGTTATCATAGGCTTTGATAATGTGATGAAGGAAGAAACACTTAACGTTGAGGTAAAGAAAACAACAAAACCAGCTAGTTCAATCCAAGTTGCTAGCTTTATAATAAAACAAAATCTGTTATGGTTTGTTCTGGTAATTTTGCTTGCACTTTGCGTAATTGTTCTTTCTGTTTTTGTTGTAAAACAAACAAAAGGCAGAAGAGAGCTTGCAAGAAAGCTGAAAAGGATGGAGACAAAGCTAAAGAAGAAAGGCAGTAAGAAATAAAGAAAAGTTTTATAAGCACATCTCTTCTTTTGTTTCTATGGTTGAAGAAAAGAAAAAAGTTTTGCTTTCACTAAGCACATTGGAAAAGAAGATAATCCCTTTCTTACATCTTGGAAGTGTAGAAAAAATAAAAAAAGAGTCAATGCTTGATGAGACAAGCATAAAAAGAGCACTTAGCTTTCTTGAATTGAAGGGAGTAGTAAGGATAAAAAGGGAAAAGAAAAAGGTTGTTGATCTTGGAACAAACGGAATTTTGTACAAGAGAAAAGGATTGCCTGAAAGAACTTTACTTTCTTTGTTGGTTGAGAAAAAACAGCTTGAGCTTGAAGAAGCAAAAAGATTGAGCAATCTTACAGAAAATGAATTTTTTGCAGCTCTCGGAGCTTTGAAAGAAAAGAACTTTATTTGTGTTGAAAGAGGAAAAATCTTTTTGAAGGTTAGTAAGGAAAAAGCAGCATTAAAGTTTCCAGAAGAAAAATTTTTGGAAGAGTTGCCTCTTCCCGAAGATGCTTTAACAGCTGAACAAAAAAAATTGCTTGAAAAGTTGTTGAGAAGAAAGGAAATAGTAAAGGTTTTTGAAAAAGAAAGGATAAGCTATGAACTTACTGATTTTGGTAAAGAAATAGTAACAGCAGCGTTGAAACATAAAGTTGAACTGATAGAGGAACTAACTCCAGAGATGTTAAAAAAAGGAAAATGGAAAGGAAAAAAATTCAAGCACTATGTTTTAGATACAAAGGTTCCTGAAATTGTTTTTGGAAGAAGACACTTCTATCTTGAATTCCTTGATGAAATCAGAGAAAAGTTTCTTGCCTTAGGTTTTAAAGAAATGCAAGGACCGATTGTTGTTCAAGAATTCTGGAACTTCGATGCATTATTTCAGCCTCAATTTCATCCAGCAAGAGAATGGAGCGATACATACAGAGTAGTTAATGAATTGAAATTGAATAAGCTAGATCCAAAGCTTGTCAATGCTGTAAAAAAGATTCATGAAAAAAAATGGAATTACAGTTGGAGTAAGGAAAAGGCAAGTGAAGTAATACTAAGACCTCAAGTTACTGTGTTAAGTGCTCTAACCTTAGCTAAGATAGGAAAAAACAAAGATAAAGAAGGAAAGTACTTTGCAATAGAAAGATGCTTTAGACCAGATGTCGTTGATGCAAGACATTTAACAGAATTCAACCAGCTTGAAGGCATAGTCATAGGAAAAGAACTTAACTTTAAACATCTGTTAGGAGTTTTAAAGTTGATAGCAAAAGAAGTTGTAGATGCAAAAGAAAATGAAATAAGGTTTTTTCCAGACTACTATCCTTTTACAGAGCCAAGCGTTGAGCTTAACATAAAGTTTGGTAAAGAATGGCTTGAGGTTGGAGGTGCAGGAATATTCAGAGAAGAGGTAGTTTCACCTTTCATTCCAGAAGCAAAAGAAGAAAAAATAAGGGTTTTAGCCTTTGGCTTAGGCATCGATAGGCTTGCTATGATAAAATTCAAGTTGAATGATATAAGAGAGTTGTTTAGCAAAAACTTGAACTTTTTAAGAAAGGTAAAATGCCAACCATAGAGGTTTCGAGAAGCGATTTAAAAAGGCTGGTCGGAAAAAGCTTTAATCTTGAAAAGATAGCTGGATGGATAAAAGCAGAGATAAATGTAGATGAAAGAGACAAGGACCTAATTCATGTTGAACTGAAAGATGTTAACAGGCCTGATCTATTTAGTGCAGAAGGCATAGCAAGGGAAATAAAGCTAAAGCTAGGAATTCCTTTCAGTTATGAAATAAGAAAGGGAAACTATGTTTTGAAGGTAAATCCAAAGGTAAAAAAAGTAAGACCACTAATTGCTTGTTCTGTTGTTAAGAACGTGAAGCTTGATGAAAAAGCAATTTTTCAGCTTATACAATTACAAGAAAAGCTTTGTGAAAACTTTGGGTTAAAAAGAAAGGAAGCAGCTATCGGCATCTATGATTTTGACAAAATTAGATGGCCTGTAACATATACAACATTTAAGCCAGATTCAATCAGCTTTGTTCCATTAGGTTTTAACAAAGAGATGACACTAAAGGAAATATTGCAAAATCATGAAAAAGGAAAGCAATATGGACATTTGATAGAAAATGCAAAGGAATGGCCAATACTGATAGATTCAGAAAAACACATCCTAAGTATGCCTCCGATAATAAATTCTGAATACAGTGGAAAGGTTACTGAAAAAACAAGAAACGTTTTTGTTGAGGTAACAGGTTTTGAAAAAAGGTTTGTTTTTCCATGCTTGATGATAATGACATTAGCGCTGGCTGAAAGAAAGGGAAAGATAGAAACAGTAAAGGTTAAATCACGATTTAAAAGTATGGAAACGCCAGAAACAAAGAAAAAACAAATTACTGTAAGTAAGCAAGAAATAGAAGAAGTACTTGGTTTAAAGTTGAAAGAAAAGGAAATAGAAAAATTGCTCAGAAAAAGCGGTTTCGAGGTAAAAAAGAAAGGAAAAACGCTAGCTTTAGATATTCCTTATTGGAGACAGGACATAATGGATGCAAGAGATGTAGCAGAAGATGTTGCAATTACATATGGCTATAACAATTTTAAGGCTGAACAACCAACAGTAATTTCTTTTGGAAAACTTTCAAAAGAAAGCGAGTTCAAGAAAAAAGTTGCAAACATGCTTATAGGTTTTGAAGCTCAAGAAGTAGCTACGTTTATGCTTGTTTCATCAGATGTTTTTAAGAAAGCAAGAGTAAAGGCCCAGGCTTTAGAAGTAGCAAACCCAATTTCATCAAACTACAAGTTTCTAAGAACAATGCTGTTTCCTTCACTTTTAGAATTTTTTTCATTGAACAAAAACGCAAGGTATCCCCAAAGAATATTTGAAATAGGTAAGGTAATAGAAATAGAAAAAGATAAGAGAAACAAGCAAAAAGCGATCGAAAAGGAAAAGCTTTGTTTCGCTATTTCAAATTCAAGAACTACATTTACTGAGATAAAACAAGTCCTTGATCACTTCCTTAGTAGTTTAGGAATTGTCTATGAACTTGAAGAAACAGAACACAAAAGCTTTATAGAGGGAAGGGTAGCCAACATAAAGATCAAGAATGAAGTTGCTGGAATCATTGGCGAGATCCATCCAGCTGTTCTTGAAAAATTTAACATAGTTATGCCAACAGCCCTTTTTGAAATAAGTTTGGATAAACTGTTAAAACAACGATAAAAAAATGAAAGAAAAATTGATTTTTGTGCTTTTGATTGTTGTACTTGCTTCGAGCATTTTTAACTATCTAAGTATAAAAAAACTTTCAGAGAAAATTGAAAAGATCAAAAACGTAAGTAACCATAATCTTTCAGAGATCTCAGAAAAAGAAATAAGTTCTACAGAAGAAGGGAGTGTAAGCATAGAAACAGAAGAAATAACAGAAGAAAGCATAGAACAAGATATAGAACAGGAGGTTATAGAAGAAGAAAGAACAAATGAGACCAAGCAAAAAAACCAAACGATGGAAGAATTCTATAACAGAACAGAAATAACAAACCAAACTTATGAATTTGCATTTAGGAACGCAACTCCTTACATAACATTACAAAGATATTATTGGTATGAACAGGATAAGAAAAACGGAGGATGTTTTTCTCTTCATCCTTCTAGTCTATATCTTTTTCCAGGAACAAAAGCAAGGATAGCTTATGTGATAAGAAACACAAAAACAAAGTACGAAGAAGGAAATATATATAGGCATATGGAAAAAACAAAAAGGTATTTTCAGGTTGTGATAACACCAGAAGCGAAAAAGGGAATAAAAATAGAGTGGAACAAAGAAAAATTTGCTCTTGAACCAGACGAAGAAAAAGAATTCTTCATAGATGTTGAAATAGATCCTGAAGCAAAATTGGATGAAGTTTTAGGAACCCATGAATTTAATGTATCTATATGCTTTCATAAATCCAAGTATCATCTCAGTTGCCCAACAAATTCAACAACAGAGTTAGGAGGCCTTTATGCAAAAGCTGTTATAAGGATTTATGTCGCAATACCTTATGGAGTTTCTGTTATTCCTTCTTTAACTGTTCCTGCATATTTGTGGAAATATTACATAAAGCTAGAGGAACCAACCCAGCTTTACCTTGTTATAAACAATTCATTACAAAAAGAGTATTGGTTTGTTGCTAATCCACAGATTCCAACTTACAGTAAACACTACTTAAAACAATTTGTAAGTGATAATATACTAGAAGCTTATTCTTGCAACCTATCAAAAGTTTCTAACATCACAGAAGAATGTAAAGAGCTATGCGATTATCTTGATCAATTTGTTAAAAGAACTGTAAAGATTGAAGAAAGAGGACCTTTCAAGTTAAAACCAAACGAAGTTAAGGTAATTCCTATAACTGTTTACATTCCTAAAGATGTGGTTTTAGGTTACTATGGAATTGTTATACCTCTATGCTATTCTAAGGATTCAGAAGTAAAACCAGAAGAATGTCTTTATGGAAGTTCAAAAAACGAAAAGCTGAAATTTTTTAGAGCTACAGCAATCAACCTTTTCACAAACATCGTTGTGGTTAAAAGAGGAGAGTTTGTTTACTATTGAGAGTGATCTATCCAACGTAACCTTTTCTTTTCTTTGTTTGGAAACCAAGCAATATTTTTGAAAATTCTTTTAGATCTGGCTTCAGCTCTTTCCATTTTTTCCAAACCTCTTTTATGAACATTGCTTCCTTGCTTTCATTAGTTTCTATATCTAGAGCAAGAGAATTTAACTGTATCTTAGCAAGTTCTTTGTAAATCCTTTCTATCAGCTCTTTATCACTCTGGCTCAAACTTTTTATAGAGGTAAGAACAAAGAAGGGAGCTACTGTAGGGTTAAAAAACAGTTCAAGAAAATGTAAGAATGCTGCAACCTTCTCACTGATGATCCTTCTTATTTCTCTTAGCAAAAACTCTGTTTCTCTATCTTGAATCTTTTCTATTTCAAACTCTTTGTTAAGTGCTGAAAAGCTAGGAAGCCTATACCTTTTTTGCAATTTTTCATACTCTTTCTTTAGTTTTTTCAGATTTTCTTTCATTTTTGAAAAGCCTCGGGTGGGACTCGAACCCACGACCCCGTCATTACCAGTGACGTGCTCTACCGACTGAGCTACCGAGGCTTTAATTAAAAAATAATGTAATTTTTTAAGCTTTCCCTTTCATTCACTTTTTATTTTCTTTGAAGGAAAGCTAGTAACTCGATATGAGGTGTTTGGGGAAACATGTCAAATGCTTCTAAACTTACAAGCTCATACCGATCCATTTTTTCAACATCTAGCTTGAAGGTTTTTGGATTACATGAAAGATATACAATTTCTGTTGGCCCATACTTGTTTATGATTTCTGCTGCTTTTTGTAATCCTGTTCTTGGAGGATCCAAAATAAAAAAGTTATATCTTTTGCATTTTTCCTTGATCCTTTTTAAATAATCAACAACGTCTGATTTAACCATCAAAACATTCTTAACTTTATTTTCTTCAATGCTTTTCTTCCCTATCTTTATACTTTCATCATTTATTTCAACAGAATCAACACTTTCGCAGCTATCAGAAATGAAAATTCCTATGGTAGCAGATCCAGCATATAGATCAGCTACCCTTCCATCAACTGCTTTTTTTATCTTTTGATATATTTTAAGTGCTATGTAACTGTTTGATTGAAAGAATGAGTTCGCTCCAATAAAAAATACTTTTTTTCCAAGCTTCTCTTTTATGAATTCATTTTTCCAAAACTTGAATGTTTTTCCATAGCTTACATCTGATTTACTTTCGTTTATGCTCCATACAACAGAATCGAATTCATCAGTAAAGTATTTCACTATTTTTTCTATTTCTTTAGATTTTGAAGCTGTTACAAAGTTTATCATATGTTGCTTTGTAAACTTTGCATGTCTAAAAACTACATATCTCAAATAGCCTTTATGCTTTATGTAATCATAAGAGCTTAT
>NJDW01000032.1 GCA_002254805.1 Candidatus Pacearchaeota archaeon ex4484_31
TCTTACAAAATTTTTTTATTCTATTTCTGTAAAAGAAATCCAACTTTAGTTTTTCTTTGAAAGGCAGTGGAAAAGAGTCTGTTTCCATCGCTATTCCTGGATCAATCGTGATTTTACAATCAGCTGTTTCTATAAAAGTGCAAGAGCTTTTTACACCAAATGAATCAAAAGCAACAAATTCAATTTTCATCTTTTTTTATTCTTCCTTGAACCCTTTTTCTATGATTTCTTTCAAGAAGTTTTTGTTTTTAGCAAACATCGGTAGGTTCCAATCGTCAAATACTTTAAGTCTTTTTACCTTTACCTTTTTCTTTTTTATCGGATCAAAACCTTCCTTTTCATATACTTTTTTATATAAAAGAACGCCTCTTTCATGCCATCCAGGAATCTTTTTTAAGCCATGATAGCGATCGATCAATTTCCTTAATTCTTTAGCTTTCATTCCCTCAACCTTTTTTGCAGCTTCTCTTGGTTTAAGCCTTTCTTTTTTTTGTAAGAGCCAGTAAGCATAAAGGTTGTTGCAATTCCTAAATGCTTCAGACTGGCGCCAAATTAAATATCCTATTATGTCTTTTTTTTCTATCGGAATGCATCTACAATCAAATGCAATGCAGCTTTCTCTTTTTATCTTTTTCTTTTTGCTTAGTTCTTTTAGAAGGGTTGAAGAAGCCAGACCAGCAAACACACTATCAATTTTTTCAACTCTTTTGAAAGTTGTGTGCTTTGTAAAAAGTATGTTTATTTCATCTGAAAAAATATAAGCTAGGGTTGGGTTAAAAAATTTAAAGAAAGTTGATGCAGTTTTAACCATACATTCTGAAAAAGACTTATCGAATGGTTTTTTAAGCCTTAGCTCTTTAGCAATCCTATGAAAGCACCAACCATCAAGTCTGACAAAAAAAGGCATTGAAGGCAGTTCAACTCCGCTATAAACTTCATTATCAACAAAACTCAATTTTCCTTTGCTTGCCTCACTCTTTGGCTTTGGCATGCCAAGTTTTTTCCATAACTCCATAATTTTAAATGCATACAAAGTTTTTTAACCTTTAGTCTTTGAGTTTTTCATCAAAAAAGATTTAGAAGTCCGAGAAAAGAAAAAAATCCATAAAGCATCGAACCTAGGTTAAGTGGTTCTACTATGTTTCTATTTTCCTTTTTACTTTTTCTGTAAAGTTCATAAACTATCAACGCTGGAACCAAAATCTTTTCTGCATAAAAGCCTAAGCTTCCTAAAGAACTATAAAAAAAGTTTTGAATAGAGTTTGCTTCTATACCAATACCTTTTTCTATGTTCAGCTTTGTGACTAAAGCATCTAAAGAAGATGAAAAAATAAACATTGATGCTGAAGTAAAGAATTTCTTTCCATTGTATTCTTCAAGTTTACTTAACCATTTTTCATATTCTTTGATGATTTTTTTCTTCAAAGCCATATAAAATTTTTTAAAGAAAAATTTTAAAACTTTTTCTCTTCCATTTTAGATGGGAAACTTAAACTTGACTTCAATCATTTCAGATTTTTACAAAAAATGTAGAATCTATGGAGAGCCTTCCATGTTGATATTTCGAAGCGGTAATAATCTTACAATGAATGTTTGCTTTAAAAACCGAGAAATTAGTTCGATTGAGATTAAAATTAACAATGGACTATTTAAGTATGAACGGCCAACAATGGAAAAAATAGCAGAGATTGAAAACCTACTTACTAATTATGGCTTAGATAAACTAGAATTTGTTGGTTGCAACTATAGTATTTCTGAAAGCAAGTTTTGGAACATGGAATTTCCGAAATTTCCTAACATATAAAGTTGAGTTTTAGTTCTTTAGCATAAGCTATTGCTTCTTCAAATTCCTTTCTTGTTAACTTTCTTGCTATTTCTTTGTAGCTAAATGCTTTGTATTCTGGCCTGTACTGATCCATCAAATTTACAATTACTTTTCTTTTCAACTTCTTTGCTATCCATTCAAGTATCGGCTTTGTACAACACTCGATGTGGTTAGGTAAAACCAAATGCCTTATAACAAGCTCTGAATCATTTGAAGCAAGCAAATGGTTTCTTTTCACCACAGATGTATAATTCTTTACCTTACTTAATCTTTCAGCGCATTCATCATTACCATATTTAAAATCGCTCAGGTAAACATCAACAACTCCTTTAAGTAGTTTCATTGCTTCTTCTGACATGTAAAAGTTGCTGTTCCAGATTAAAGGTAAATCAACATTCAAAAAACTTAAAGTTTTTAGTATAAAAGGTAACTGCGGTGTTGGTTCTCCCCCAACAAAGTTTACATTTTTACAATAGCTGTGTTTTTCTATAACTTTTGCAAGTTCTTCTGGTTCAAAAGCAAAAGGCTTTTCATATCTCTGGCTTATTGTCCAGTTTTTTTGCTTAACAATCCCTTTTCTTTTGCAATCAAAAACTTTGGTTTTTTCTTTCCCTCAAGAATCAGGAAATAGTTTTTCAAACAACTTTTTAAACTCATGGTTGCTTTAACTCTTTTCTTACCTTTTTTGCAAACTTCCTTGCTTTCACTATCGGCTCTGGCATTTTATGAGGCTTTTTTAAGCATTTTTTTACCACTTTTACAGCTGAATCTAATGAGATTAAATGGCCTGGAGAAACATATATTGGTTTTGCTCCCTCTTTCGTTAACAAGCTTTTAGCAACAACCTTTCCTTTAAAAATTACATCAGAGTTTTTCACTTCACCTACAAGCAGGTTTTTTGCTACTCCTATCGTTGGCTTGTTCAAACTTAAGCCTAGATGGCAAGCTAAGCCAAAGTGCCTTGGATGTGATATGCCATGGCCTTCAACAAAGATAACATCAGGTTCTGTCTCTAGGTTTTGGTAAGCTTCTATCATAGCCTTTAGCTCTCTGTAAGCTCTGAAACCAGAAATGTAAGGAAATCTTGCTTTTTCTACAGCATACTTATTTTCTACAACCTCAAGATTTTCATTTAACACAGATACTGTAGCTAGAACACTGCTGTTAAATGTTTCTGTATGTATAGCAGCAAAAAGCCTAGCATTTTCAAAATCAAACGCATCTTTCAAAACTATTTTTCTTGAAAGAGAAAGTTGTTCATCCTTAAGTTTTTCCAAATCAATTTTTTTTGGTTCCTCTTTTTCATGCATAAAGAAGCAATATAAAAAAATTTAAAAGATTTTCTTTAAAATCTAGATAACAACTTAACAACTTAGATAACCTTCCTTTCTTTTAAACTTGCTACCATCAAAGGTAAAGCAATCGTTGCATCGCAAATTACATTCGCAGTTCTTGCTTTTTTACTTATCTTTTTCCATGAAATTGCTTCTTCAGGTTTAGCTCCGCTTAAACTTCCATCATACTCTAAAGCTGTTGTGATGTAAACAGCATAATCTAAGCCATCTTTAAACTGATTCCACCATATCGTATGATGCTTGCTTATTCCTCCTCCGAGTATGAGAGCTCCTGTTCTTATTTTTTTCCAAAGAAGTTCACTCAATTTTTGCTCATCTTTAAGAACGTTTATGTTAAAATCCTTATGCTTGTTTTGCCAGAAAAACCAAAGCTGGAAGCCAAAAGCGCCATCTGTGATTCCAGGAACAAACACATAAGTTTTGTTTTTCCATGCCCAATAAATTATTGATTCTTCTTTTTTCTTTTCTCTTTCAAGCCTTTTCCCTATTTCCCAAACAAGTTCATAGGTAGCTAATTCTTTCTTTTCTTTGTAGATGCTTTCAAACAAAGGCTGTAATTTTTTTTCAAGAATTATGCCGTAAGATGATTTAGGAATAAATACGTTACCTTCCCTATGAATACCTAACTTATTAAGTTCTACATCATTAGCTTGGAAACTTCCATGGTAGTAGTTTTTCCATATTCTTGCTAGATCATGGTCTAATGTGCCAGAAGTTGTTATCACAACATTAAAAACTTTTCTTTTTATTAGTTCTTTTATTATTCCCCTTGTTCCTGTAGCAATAAGGTTTGCTGGAAAAGAAATCATTTTTAAACATTTCTTATCCTTTATCATTTCTTCAAGAATGTCTGTTGCTATTCCTAAGTTCTTTGCCATGAAACCTCCGGCTAGCTTCATCTGCTTCGTTATGTTTTTAAGGTTCATGCTTTCAAGATCAAAGTCTTTTATAGGCAAAAGCTTCTTTTTCATTTTATTTTCTTTTTTTAGTGGTAACTTTAATTTAAAAATTTTTTCGTGTTAAAAAGAAAAAGGAAAATGAAGATTTGCTTAGGGATAGAAAGTACTGCTCATACTTTTGGGATAGGTATAGTTGATGAGAAAGGCAATATACTTGCAAATGTAAAGGAAGTTTATACTACAAAACAAGGAGGGATAGTTCCTTTAGAAGCAGCTGAACATCATGAAAAGGTTAAAGAGAAAGTATTAAAACTTGCTTTAGAAAAAGCAGGAATAAAGCTTGATGACATAAACGTTGTTTCTTTTTCTCAAGGTCCGGGATTAGCTCCATGTTTGCTTAAAGGCCTGTTTCTTGCTAAAAAGCTAGGAAAAGAATTAAGCATAGATCTTGTTCCTGTAAACCATTGTATAGCTCATTTAGAGATAGGCAAGCTTTTATGTAAGGCAAAAGATCCAGTGATGCTTTATGTTAGTGGAGCTAATACACAAGTCATTTCATATGCTTCTAAACGCTACAGGGTTTTTGGTGAAACACTTGACATTGGTGTAGGTAACTTCATAGATTCTTTTGCAAGGTACTGTGGAATAGGATTTCCTGGGGGTCCAAAAATTGAAGAGCTTGCTAAAAAAAGTAAAAATCTTGTTGAGTTACCATATTCAGTTAAAGGGATGGACGTAGCATTTTCTGGTTTACTTACAAACTTAAAGCAAAAATATGATAAAGGTTACAAGCTTAGTGATCTTGCTTTTTCCTTACAAGAATATGCATTTGCCATGCTTACAGAGGTCAGTGAAAGAGCCATGGCTTTTCTACGCAAGGAAGAATTGTTACTGGCTGGTGGTGTTGCATGTAATAAACGCTTACAGGAAATGTGTAAAATTATGTGTAAGGAGAGGAATGCAAAATTTTTTTGTCCACCAAACGAATTTCTTGTCGATAACGGCGCGATGATAGCTTGGTTAGGGTTATTGATGTTTAAAGCAAACCAGAAAGTAAAGGCTGATGAAGCTGACATAGCTCCTTATCAAAGAAGTGATGAAGTTAAAGTAAGTTGGCTCAACTAATTAATTTTACATTTCACTGCTTTTTCCGTTTTTTTGTTTGTTATTACCAATCAGTAACAACAAAAAATCAAAAACAGAAAG
>NJDW01000006.1 GCA_002254805.1 Candidatus Pacearchaeota archaeon ex4484_31
CTGTTTTTGGAATCTTCATGCTATCAAAAACCTTTTTTGGTTTTAAAAGCTTTCTACTCTATAGCTACAGCCTTCTTATCAGCTATCAAAATCAAGGCAACTTCCTTTGGCAAGTTTACTATATCGCCTTTCTTGAAAGGTCCTATTTCCTTACCATCAGCATTAACAAAAGCAGGGCTATCCTCAATAAACCTCACCAAGATATTTTTTTCCTCTTTTTTGTTGTTTTCATTTCTGTTAAGCTTATCAAAAATTTCTTTTTGTATCTGCTTTAACTTTTTCAAAACACTTTCAAAAAGTTCTTTTTCATAACTCAACAAATTTTCTGTATCTGTCTTGCTTACTCCTGTTAATGCAGCTGTAAATGCAAGGTTGAGTACTTTTTTTTGTCTTAAAGTAAGTATTTCCTTTACTGTTGTGATTGCATTATCTAGCTGTTTTCTTGTTAGCTTTATCGTATCAGAAAAAAGGTCTTTTCCTTCTTCTCTCTCTAGGATTTTCTTTTTTTCAGCTATGTATTCAGAAACCTCCTCAAGAAAATTTTTTGGCAGCTGCTGTAAAGCCTCGCTATACTTTTCCTTTCTTAAGATGTCATAAATTTCTGGAAAGGTTATCATTTTCTTAAGTTTTTAGGTAATGCATAAGCTCTTTACCTTCAAGCCTAAAGCCTCTTTTGCATTCCTTTTCATTGAAATGTCTTACCTTATCTTTTTTTTCTTTACCATAAACCAAACAAGGAACTGGATCAGCTGAATGAACCCTTAGGCTGCAAGGTGTTGAATGATCTGCTGTTATGCATAAAACAAAATCAGAGTTTTTTAACTTTATTGCTTTCTTAACGATAGAAAATGCTTTATCTATCTTTTCAATTTCCTTTACTTTTTCCATAACATTTCCTTTATGGCTTGCTTCATCTGGACCTTTTATTTGCAGATAAACATTTTGCCTTGATTCAAGTGCTATTTTCAGCTTTTCTCTTGCATTTCCTTTTACCTTTAAAATTTTCATACCTAAAAGTTTAGCAATTCCAAACTCTATTGGCATATCACCGATAAACAACCAATTTCTTAGCTTTCTTAGTTTCGGCAACTTATTACTTGCTCCTCTCAACAAAATCGTTTTTCCTGGAACCAATTTTTCAAGCTTTTCAACAAAACTATTTATTTTTTCACAGCTTTTCTTATCTCCCTTACACTTAGCTTTGAAAGGCCTTGGTTTTACTGCCTTTGAAAAATTTCCTATCCTAACATATGAAGGATTTGTGTTAGAAACATTTGGCTTTATTCCTTTAACAACAAGTATCGCTCTATACTCTTTTGTTGGAAAAAGCTTGATGTCCTTATCTATCTTGTTTATTTTTTCTATAAGCTTTTTGCTTGGAAGCTTTTCTCTAAAATTTACTATTCTTCTTCCTTTTATTCTTGCAAAATTGCATCTGAAATAAACAAAACCTTTTTTTATCTTTATTCCAGCACCTAGTGCTTCGAGTATGCCTCTTCCTGGATACAAAGAGAGAGGATATCCTAACAAAACAAACTGAGATACTCCGCTTTCAGGAGCAATTCCTTTTATCGGCCAGAGTAAGCCACAAGAGCTCATAGAAGCAAGAAAGTCAAGATTTTTTGTGTTAGCATACTCTAAAGGAGTTTTAAAATCTAGTTGCTTATAGCTTTTATCACCAACACCATCAAGTATCACAAGAATTATTCTCTTTTTCATAGCTAAAAAAGTCTTTTATGTTTTTTAATCTTTCTTTTTCCAAAAAGTTTTTATACTTTAATAATAAAAGAGAAATAATAAAAAAATAAAGGAGGATATGATGGGAGCAAGCAAAACAGGTTTTATTCTTGGGTTGATAGGAGGTATATTTGGAATTTTAGCAGGAATCCTCTTTGTGGCTGGTGGACTATGGATGGCAAGGTTAGCTCCTTTCAAAGTTCCTGGTATATTTAGTGGAACCTATACAGGAATAGGAATCTGGTGGATAATTTCAGCAGTGCTTGTGATAGTTTTTTCTACCTGGATGAAAGTTCCAGAGAAATGCAAGATAGGTGGAATACTAACATTGATATTTAGTGTTATAGGTGGAGGAACAATTCTCGGTATGATCGGTGGAATTTTTGGAATAGTGGAAGGAAGTAAAACTGAACAATACAAAGGAGCTAATGTCAGTAACTTGCCCTATCCGCCCTATCCAAGAACTTAAGTAGCAAGAAAAAAAGGCAAATCAAAAAATGCTAAAAGCAGAAGAAATAGTAAAGAAAAGCTTTAGTGCTTGGGCCAACAATTTCATAATTGTTTTACCTTTTGTTTTTTCTGCTCTTGCTAATGTAATACTGATTGTTCCTTTCTTTGTTTCTATTATTTTTTCTATTGCTCCTCTTAGTTTCGTTAGAGCTAACATAGGAAAATTTAGTTCAATAACCAGCTTAACAGGACTGATAACAAATGCAAAAAGTTTTCTTAGTCCTTCATTTCTTGTTTATGGAGTAATATTCCTTGTGGCATCGCTTTTCATAAACGCATATTTTTCTGCAGGTGCTACAGGAATGGCAAAAGAAATATGGAAAGGCAGGAAAATTTCTCTTAACACAATGCATAAGTACGGAAAATACTTCTATTGGAGATATCTCAAAGCACTTTCTCTTCTTGTTCTTATCATCATAGGAATTTTTGCTGCTGTAGCAGGAACTTTCTCTTTACCTTTTTTCATAACAAAAAATCCTGGATGGATTCCCCTCTTGATTCTTGGAATGCTTATTTCCTTCTTCTTGGCAATATTTTTCAGTTTAACACTTTTTTGTCTCGTAGCAGAAAATTCAAGTGTAAAGAAAAGTATAAGCAAAAGCTGTCAGCTAGTAAGGAAAAACTACTTCTCGTTCCTTGGCATTCTCATGTTATTTGGATTAATGATAGGCGGAACAAGTATGATAACTCGTATAATTCCATTTATAGGAGGAAGAATAAGCACCCTAGCAAACCTTCTCATTTTCAGACCAGTTTTGACAATAGCCATGATGCTTTTTGTTCTTGATAGAAGTAAAAGCAAATTTAAAAGAAGATAATAGATGCTAAATAAGCTATAAATTTTAAAAAAGCTTTGCTTTTTTTACATTATGTTCAGATTTTTGAAAGAAAAATTGAGTAAGCTGTTGAAAAAAACAGAAAAAGAAATAGAAAAGGCAGCGGAAGCTGAAAAAGAAAAGATAGAAAAGGAAAGGGAAAAAGAAAGAAAGGTTGGTGTTATAGGCAAGATAAAAAAAATAATTACTTTAACAAAGCTCAACGAGGAAGTTTTTGAAAAATTTTTCTCTGAGTTTGAAGAACTGCTTATTGAAAATAACGTTGCTATAGAAGCTATAGACTTCTTGCATGAAAAACTAAGGAAAGAGCTCGTTGGTAAAGAAATAGAAAGGAAGAAGGTAAAAGAAGCTTTAGAAAGAAGTTTAAAAGAAGCTTTAAGCTCCTTGTTGCTTGAACCTTTTGATTTGATAGAGGAAATAAAGAGGAGTGAAAAACCTTATGTTATAGTTTTTTTCGGAATAAACGGAGTAGGAAAAACCTTAACGATAGCTAAGATTGCTAAGCTGTTAAAGAAAAACAAAATTACTGTTGTTCTTGCAGCTTCTGACACTTTTAGGGCAGCAGCCATAGAGCAGTTAGAAAAACATAGCAATGCTTTAAACATAAAGATGATAAAGCATAAGTATGGAGCTGATCCAGCAGCTGTTGCTTTTGATGCAATAAAACATGCAAAAGCAAGAAACATTGATTGCGTACTTATAGATACTGCTGGAAGAATGCACACAAAAAAAGATTTGATGGAAGAAATGAAAAAAATATGTAAAGTAAGTAAGCCGAACCTAAAAATCTTTGTTGCAGAATCTGTTGTTGGAAACGATGCGATAGAACAAGCTAAAGCTTTTGATGAAGCTGTTGGAATAGATTGCATAGTATTAACAAAATTTGATGTTGATGAAAAAGGAGGTGCTTGCATTTCTATAGGCTATGTAACAAACAAACCAATACTATTTTTAGGAACAGGCCAAAGCTATGATGATCTAAAGCCTTTTAACAAGGAAGAAATAATCAATGCTTTATTCTCCTAACTTTTTAACTTTTTTATTATTCTTTCATAACCTTCTTTTTCTACGATTTTCCATGCTCTGCTGTAATCTTTTGAAAACCTTACCAGCTTAATATTTCTTTTCAATCTTTTTTCATCAAAAAACTTTAGGTAGATATGCCAATGAATTGCATGAATTAAAACATGCAACTTTGTTTTTTCTGATTCATTTTTATACTTTCTTTTGATATAACTTAACACTTTTCTTGTTTTTTCTTTGTTCCCTTCTTCACTCAGCAACCTATGTATCAATTCGTGAACAAGAACATCAATAAAATAATCTTTTTCTTTATAGACAGGCATTGTCAAGGGATCAGAAAAAGGCTTGCATTTTCCAACAACATAACAATAAATAATTTTCGATTTCCACCTTAAACCAGTTACTCTAGAAAGTTCTTTAAATATTTTCCTTTCATTCTTTCTCCATAATTTTTCCACTTCTTTAATGTAATTAAGTACCTCTTCTGTAGAAGGATATTTGCTTACTTCTTCCATCCATTTTTTCCACCGTTGGTCATAAATCCAAGAGTATCTGAAAATTACTTTAGGTATCATAGTAAAAAAAGTAAACTGTATATTATAAAAATTTTGCAAATAAGTCTCAAACTCCTTAGTACTATTAGCTTTATGAAATAAAGCAACTGAAATTCTCGATTTTGCAACAAGTTTGACAGTGAACTTTTCTATGCAAGAGATAATCTATGTTTGAGATAACCGTTAATAATTAACCTTCTCGTCTTTGCTTTTTCTAAAAATTCTTTTTTTACTTTGTTACTTTTTACTAAAGAACTGTCAAGTTTCACTGAAAGTTTTTCTCAGGAAAAATTTATTCAATGCCAAGCCAATCCTGCTTAGTAAGTTGAGAAGGCTTAAGTTCTGGGAACCTTTCTATCAAAGTTTTAGTAAGTTTTGCTATATCCTCTACAATTTCTTCTTCTCTCCCTACTTCAGGTTTGTACCTTCCTGTATATTCAACTTCTAGCTGGTAAAGAGTCCCTGGCAATCCAAGACAACAATCTAAGGAAATATGATAAAACCGGCGGGTTTGTGGATTTTCAACCCAAAAAGCTTTTCTCATTCTATAAAGTTCTCCTTGTAATTGAGCAGATCTTATCAACCTTGAATTGACTGGTACAACATCTCCTTTTTTCTCTTTTCTTTTAAGAATGCAGTTCAATCCAAATGGATCTCTTATAATTTCAGGATTACCTTTCCTTACAATTTCTGCCTCATTTCCTCTAAACATTGCCTTAAATAAACCTTTGCTATTTCTATAATATTTGTTGATACTTGCGGATTCAAAAGTATAAGGAAAATGTTGTGGTAATCTAAACTCGGAGTTTCTGTCCTTAAAAAATTGTTTAATTCTTTGAAAAATTTCTTCGGTATCTACTTCTAATTTTGCTTCTATTTCATATCCCTTAAGTTCTTTATGAAATGGTTTACCAGATGTTCTTACATGATATAATCCAATGAGATTGTAAGCTGTAAATTTTTTTGAAATAACGGGGACTGCATTCGTTTCTTGAAGTATTTCTCTTATCAAATTATCAAAATACTTGTCTGGTTTCTCTTTTTTTATTTCCACCCTTGCATAATCATTTTCTCTTCCTATCTCAACTGCCTCTTTTTGATCTTTAGGGAAAAAGAAATACTTTATATTGGTATCGTAAGTTATGCGAATCTTTCTAGTATTTTTTGGAATATAGTGCTGACGAAGATATTCAATTAATACATATGGTCGCAAAGGAATTTCTGAGAACGAATATCTTTCATTTATAATTTTTGTGGCTTCTTCTAATGTAGCTTTTAATCTAATCTTTTGCTTATCTTTGTTACTTCCTCTTTTCAAATCTAAAAAAAATATACTGTCATCCATAACAGGAGACTTAGGTGAGTTTGGTAAATATCTCCTTGCTTTTATTGAAAATTCAAAAGGCACGACATGCTCTTCATTATTAAAGTATATTGTTTGAACATATTCATTATCGGAAAATATTTTCCTCTCTACATAAGGAGAAATTCTATCTAAAAAATTTTCATCCAGATGAACTATATACCTCTCTTCTGTTCTTATGGGCAGATCAATTTTTATTTTATCTTTCATGGTATTATTAAATAGGGTTGAAAGATTATAAATCTTTTGAAAGTGCTTAAAGATTTTATCGAATATGAAAATTTGAAGTAGCTTGCTGAAGGCAACAAAGCCTATTTTAATTGCTGTTGTGTAAGTGTGAGAGTACTAAAGAGACTGAAAAAAGCAGGAAGTAGCACTACCGAAAATTTTGTTTTGTTTTACTTTCTACTTTATATCTTTTTATTAGGAAATGTCCTCCGAATAAAATGTATCTCAACTTCTCCTAGTAAAAAAATTAAAGCTTATAAATAAGCTTACTTTTTAAGGTTATGTTGGACAAACTTGGAGGAGGGTTAAGGAAAGCCTTACATAAGCTAGCTAGCTCTGTCTTTGTTGATAAGAAAGTTGTTGAAGATGTTATAAAACAGATAAAAAGAACCTTACTTGAAGCTGATGTAAACCTAGAGCTAGTAAATGAACTTTGTGAAAAAGTAAGAAAAAAAGCATCTGAGAAAGTTCCTGGAATAGAGAAAAAAGAACAGATAATAAAGCTTATTCACGATGAGCTTGTTAACATTCTTGGTGCAAAAAGTTTCAAGCTTGAGATAGATAGAAAAAAGAAACCCTACAAAATAATGCTTATAGGCTTATATGGAACAGGAAAAACAACAACAACTGTAAAGCTTGCTTTTTATTACAGCAAAAGAAACTACAAGGTCTGTGTTCTTGGTTTAGACACTCACAGACAAGCTGCTCCAGAGCAACTGGAACAGTTAGCAAAAAAAGCTAACGTTGCTTGTTTTGTAGATAAAGAAGAAAAAAATGCTTTATCTGTTTGGAAAAAATTTTCTGATAAGTTAAAGAAATATGACATTGTGTTTATAGATACTGCTGGAAGAGATACTTTATCGAAGGGCTTGATAAATGAATTAAAAACCTTGAACAAAGTAATAAATCCAGAAAAAACATTTCTTGTTATCTCAGCAGACATAGGAAAGGCTGCTTCAAGATTAGCGAAAGGCTTTTCACAAGCTTGCAAGATTGATGGCATAATAGTAACAAAGCTTGATGGAACAGCCAAAGCAGGAGGTGCTCTTTCTAGCTGTAAAGAAGCAAAAGCAAACGTAGTTTTTATCACAACAGGCGAAAAGCTCTATGATATAGAAAGCTTTGATGCAACAAGTTTTGTTAGCCGTTTACTTGGACTTGGTGATTTAAAAGCATTGGTTGAAAAGGCTAGGCTTGCTTTTGAGGAAAAGGAAAGAAAAAAACTTGAAAAAAGGTTGAAAGCAGAAACATTTACCCTAGATGATTTGTATGAGCAAATCAAAGCAATGCAAAAAATCGGGCCTTTAAGTAAAATAGCAGAAATGATACCTGGATTTTCTTTTTTAACCTCTCGCGCTTCAAAACTCTTTGATGTTCAAGAAGAAAAGCTAAAACGATGGAAATATGCAATAGATAGTATGACAAAAGAAGAAAGAGAGAATCCTGAAATGATAAATGCAAGTAGGTTAGCAAGAATAAGTAAGGGAAGTGCTGTAAGTGCTGGTGAAATAAGAGAGTTGTTAAAACAATATAAGATAATGAAACAGTTCATTTCAGAAACAAACCTTGAGCAAGGAATAGACCAAAGAACCTTGCAAAAACTTGCAAAAAAGTTTGGAAAAAAACTATTTCTTCACTAATACCCAAGCTACTATTGCTGTTATTATACAAAATATTACTATGCTATATACCTGAGGTTGTAAAATTGCTTCTGGTATGTACTTTGTTATTGGTCCAAACAATCTAACAGCTGAGTAAAGAAAAAAGAATATCAGCAATGCTACAAGAAACCATCCAAAGCCTGGCTTGAAAAAACCTTCAAATGTTTTTCCGCTTAGTATAACACCTACAAACAAAACAATGAAAACAAGACAGATGATAAAGACAACTACCCACGGCATCGTTAACTGTAAGTACTTTGATGCTTTTGTTGAAACAAGAAAAAGGAGGGAAATTGCTAAGCTAACAACAAGATGTATGAATTTGTTTTCTCCAAGTGCTTTTGTTTTTGAAAGCAAAGCATAGATCACAGCAAAAACAAGGATAAAGCTCCATATTGGCATTAAGTTTCCTATCCATCCTATTTGTATTTCCATCTTATTTTTTTATCTTGATGGAACAAGCTGTACTGAGTATTTTCCTTTTTTTCCTCCCCCTTCTTCTTTTTTAAATGAAATTATGACAAAAGCAACCATAAGAGCAAGAATGATAAATAAAATGATTGTTGGAGCATGAACATACCAAATGCTATGTAATCTGTAACCTGCTGTTGGCCATAAAAACGTTATTAAAGAAGGTCCTCCAGCATAGATCGGTTTAAAAAGCACTATAGCTATTCCTACAGCAATAAAGATTCCAAGGATAGCTTTCCCTGCACCTTCCTCTGGCTTTATTACTATTCCTATCAAGATTGCTACAGCAACAAGTAATACTATTGCTAGAGCAAGGTTAGAGAATAAAAGAGAAAAAAAATCTGAAATGGATGGGTTTGTTATTGTAAACAAGGCTATAACAATAGAGATTATGCCATGGATTCCTTTATTGTTAAACAAGTTTATTCTTTCAAGCAAAGCAAAAACAATTGCAAAAACAAGAAGTAAAGGTAAGATAACAGTAAACACACCAACTTGTTGCCACTGTGCTATTATCTGTTGCCATGCCCCATAACCAAGATAGCTAAGTCCATACCCATCCATTAATTTCTTAGAAAAAGTTAGTTTATATATTTTACCTTTTTTGGTTATGAAGAAGCTTTAGAAAAACTTACTTTTCAGACTCAGACTTGCTTTTTGATGTTACAGCAACTGCGATTGCTCCTCCAAGAGCAAGAAAAAAGACTATGTATGCTATTGCTTGTTCACTCAACCTTATACCTGATGTTCTTGGCATTGTTCCTGTAGCCCAAAGCAAAACAACTATCAAAGCGATTCCAAAGACTATTCCTAAAGCTATTTGTAATGCTTTACTTTGATGTACACCTATGAAACCAAAAACAAGATAGATGGAAAGTAAAACAACAATCAATGCTGCTGTTATAGGCAAAAGTTTTAAGGTAAAGCCAACAACTGATTGTACACCAACAAAAATTAATCCAATGACTAAAGCAACAATGATGTCTATTCCTTTCTTGCCTT
>NJDW01000007.1 GCA_002254805.1 Candidatus Pacearchaeota archaeon ex4484_31
TAATCAATGCTAGTTATTTCATCGAAATATCTTTGTAAATCTTTGACATTTTTTATTTCTTCCAATTCAGGTAATTTTTTCGAATTCGTTTTTCTTTTGTAAATGTGATAAAACAATAGCTGATTAAACAAAAGATAAGAAGCCAGATTTATTACTTGTTTCTTTGCAGTTTCTTTATCTTTTATTTCACCTATGGAAGAAAATAAATCTAATTTATCTACAACCTCTGTAATTAACTCTTCTGTCTTTATTTGATAAACAATAGCATTTAAATCTCGAACATAACCTTCTATTAGCTTGACTATTGTTTTGAAATCGACCTTAACTTTTTTAAGAAGAATTTGTTGCTTAAGTTGTTCAAAAAGTTTTATTGGCTCTATTACTAGACTTTCTGTCCAATATTCAGTTAAAACTAAGGCATTGACTTTTTCGTTTAATGCTATTTTTGTTATATCTTTCGGATCTAAGATAACTTGGTTTCTATATTTTTCTGGATAAATCAAAATAATGATGTTTTGGGTGCCTAATCTTCTAGCGTAATCAGAAGCTTGAGCAACAGCTTTTAATCCCACTTCTAGTTTTCCTATTTTAACTTCAATCACAAAAGAAAGAGAATCTACCTGAAAGAAAATATCTGGATGTTTTTTAACAATTTTTGTTTCACCAACAGCTTTGAAACCAATACGTTGTAAATGGTTAATTATTGGCGGATATAATGTTCTTTCTTCTATTTTCGGTAATTTCATTTTACCAAGAGTCTTTCTTTATTTTTTCAATAAGATCATCTTTCTTTATATTTAAAAAACGGTTAATTATTAGCTCCCCAATAATTAATAAAATTGATAAAATAAACAACCATTCAGTAACTCTAACCTTCAAAACATTAACTCCTTGTAAACTTAAATAGATTATGCTAACTAAAGTAGCGATCAACCAGTAAAATAATGTTCTTTCCCATCTTTCAAACATCCTGAATCTTTCTAATTCTACTTGAAAAATCCTATCTTTTTGATCTTTTGTAAGCTTTTCTTTAGCTTTCATTCTTTGAATTTTTCCTTATTTATATCAGTTTAAGGAAATATTTAAAGATTTGGTTGGGGTTTTTAGCAAGAAAGCGTTAGAACAAAGATTAAGAAAGCTATGCTGAAAGGTGTGAAATAGTTTTCTGAGATTGCTTTTATTTTTCTTGCTTTAACTCTTTGTTTCCATTTCCTATTAACTTCAGATTTAACAAGGCTATCTGGAATAAAGATTCCAAGGCCTTCCCTTTTCTTTATCTTTAGGAAAGGACTTAGAGGATATGCTTCAAAAATGCATAGATAATCTAGGAAGATATGTCCTGCATAAGGAACAAGAATCAAGATAAAGAATATTTTGTTGATCCTAGCTAAAAGAAAAGAGAGGGGCAAGCCAACCATAACTAATCCTGTCGGTTCTTGGAGCCATGTTCTCTTACGATACCATGGAGCTTTTTTGTTAAGCAAATGATCATAATCGATTAAAGTGCTGAACATAAAAGAGAAGATTAAGATAAGCACTACGTTAGTAAAGTTGCATGGAAGAAACAGAAGGCATAAAGCTGTGTTAAAAATAAAATGGTTTAACCAATTCATTTTTCACCCTTACTTTTTACTTCTTAGTACTTTTTCTATTTTTGTGATTATAAGCTCGATAGCTTTTTCTCTCATTTTTCCTTCTGGATCCTCTGGAATTATTATATGAGCATTTTTCTTTGTTGGTTCAATGAAGGCTTCATGCATAGGCTTGACTGTTGAAATCCATTGCTTTATTACACTTTGCATAGTTCTCTTTCTTTCCTTCACATCTCTTTGTAATCTTCTTATCAGCCTTATGTCTGGCTCTGTATCAACAAACAACCTTAGGTTTGCCATTTCATTGATCTCTTTATCGTACAAAGCAAAAATCCCTTCAAGAATTATTACTTTTTTTGGCTTTATTTTTTTGTATCCTTTCCTTGTATGTGTTACAAAGGAATATAAAGGCATCTTTACTTCTTCATTGTTTTTCAGCTTTGTTAAATGCTCTTTCAGTAATTTCCAATCAATTGCTTCTGGATGATCAAAGTTTTGCTTCTCCCTTTCCTTAGCAGGAAGATGAGAAAGATCTTTGTAGTAATGATCAAGAGAAATTTGTAAAACACTCTTATGCTTTAACTTTTCAAGCTTGTTCACTATTGCCTTAACAAGCGTTGTTTTTCCGCTTCCTGTTCCTCCTCCAATGAGTATGATAAAAGGTTTCATTTCAAAATTTTAAGAAGCGCATGAAAAAGAGTTCTTTGTAAGCTGTTTTCTTTGAACAATGCATAAGCGATGCTATTTTTTCAGCAAGCTCAATCCTCTTAGCTTGTTTTTGCTTTATCATCCAAATCTTCAAGGCTTTTAACGGCTTTCTTATCTCTACTACTTTCTTTTTCTCTTTCTTTGCTAATGCAACACCTTGGGTTAAGAAAAAGCTAACATAGAAGAGGAAACGCCAGTGCTGCTGTCTTGTTATCCTTGCTTTAAATATGTCTGCTTTACTTAACATTTCATAGGCTTTCTCTAGTTCATAGCCTCTGTAAAAATAACCAATGTTTTCATCTAGCCATAAGAAGATTTCATCGATGTTTGCATTAACATTCTGCAAGATTCCTAAAGCGTCTCTTTCTTCTAAAATTTGTTTTATTGCATCCTCAACAGTTCTTTCCTTTTCCCTTTTACTCAAAGCCTTCAAAGCCTCTTTGTTTATTTCCTTTCTTCCAGCAGCAAGAAATTGTAAATCGTTTATCGCAGCTCTAGCATCTCCATCACAGCTTCTAGCAATTTCTTTTAGCACTTTCTCATCAGCCTTTATCTTCTCTTTCCTACAGATTTCTTTTAGCAGCTTTACGATACTTTCATCACTTAGCTTTTCTAACTCAATCAAAAGACATTTTCTCTTTAATTTCCTTAACCTATCATCCTCTATGTTTGATGTAACCAATATGATTGGTTGTGTTGTCTTTTCTATAAGCTTTAGAAGTTCTTCTAAACAGCCCCTATCATCTTTTGTTATGCCTTCAAGCTCATCAAACAAAATGAGCTTTTGTTTTGCAAACAAGCTTTTTTGTTTTATTGCTTCTCCCAGAATGGATTGTAACTTTTTTTTATCTCTAAAATGGGAAGCATTCAATTCTATGATTTCATAGTTGAACTGATTAGCTATAGCATAAACCAAAGAGGTTTTTCCTACTCCACAAGGGCCATGAAGCAAAACAGCTTTTTTCCTTTGTTTTTTGAAGTTTGAAAGAAAGTAAAGCAAGCTTTTCTTTGCTCTTTCCTGATCAACAACATCATTTACTTTTTTAGGCTTGTATTTTTCTGTCCACATCATCTAAATTTAAGATTTAAGAATAGCCAGCCAAGCCAAAAAGGCTTCTAGCTGCAAAAACTCGTCAGAGCCTTCACTGAGCCTAAACTCTATCTCGCCACATTTATCCACGATCAAGATTTTCTTTTCCTCTTTGATATCAAGTTCTAGAACAGCTGAGGAAATTGCTTTTATCACATCCAAACCGCTTAAACCTTCACTCAACATTAAGTCAAAAAGCATCTTTCTTGCTCCAAGAAAATTGCCTTTTAAGGCTAAGGTTAGAATTTTCTTTATTTCCTCAGGACTTGCTTCAGCAACAATGCTTCTGACTGTTTTTTCCTCTATGTTACTTGTTATTGCTGCACATGATTGAAGTATGTTTATCACTCTTCTTAAATCGCCTTTAGAAACCTCATAGATAAAGTCTATTGCTTTTTGGCTTATCTTGAACTTTTCCTTTTTGGCTATTCTTTTTATCACAGACTCAACATCTTTTTTATCGATTGGTTTAAACCTGAAAACAACGCATCTGCTCTGGATAGGCTCTATTATCTTACTTATTGCATTACAGCTTAATATAAAACGACAGGTAGCTGTAAACATTTCCATTGTTCTTCTTAGTGCTTGCTGAGCTTCTCTTGTTAAAGCATCGCTTTCATCAAGAAAAATGATTTTGAAAGGTCCTGCAAATGCCTTTGTTCTTGCAAAATCCTTTACCTTTTCTCTTATCACATTTATACCTCTTTCATCACTCGCATTCAGTTCAAGAAAGTTTTCTCTCCATCTTTCACCAAAAAGCTTTTTTGCAATTATCAAAGCCAAAGTGGTTTTACCACTTCCAGGAGGACCAGAAAACAGCAAATGTGGCATGTTCTTTGCAGAAACAAAAGCCTTCAATCTTGAAACAATTTCTTTCTGGCCAACAACCTCATCAAAGGTTTTTGGTCTGTACTTTTCGTTCCACAAAATCAATTCAAGAGGAGCTTGAGGAGCTTCTTTCTTTACCATAACAAAACTAATAAAGGTTTTTTTATAAAAGTTACTCTGTTCTTCTTATTATGAATTTTGTTCCCCTAAAAACAGAGATGTAAGCCGAAATTTCTAAACCATTGAACCTTGCTGAAAAGGCTGGTTCTGTAAGTTCTGTATTAGCGAGTTCAGCAAACCTTTTTACAATTGATTTTATTTCTTCTTCAGTTAACATTATTGTAGTCTCTATAACCTCATTGTTTCTTGTTACCTTTACCGGAATGTTAGCTCCATCACACTGGATTGTTTTAACTTCCTTATCATTCAGCAGTTCATCAAGCCTTCTAAAGCCTAAGCTGATGAACTCCTTTCCTTTTTCTGATGAAGACCTTTCCTTTAAGCCTCTCAAGCTTTGTAAGCTTTGCGAACTTGGCGAGCTTGGCAAGCTTGGTAAAGGCGGCGAAATCATTTCTAAACTTTTTGGGCTTGGAGGTAAAGGCAAAGGAGGAAGCTTTCTTTTGTATAAAGGAGCTGCTTCTTTTTCTATGCTCAACGATTCCAGCTTTTTCCTCATTTCCTCAGTTATTTCTTTACTTTCTTCCGTCAATCCAGGCCTTTCCTTCTCTTCCTTTCCTTCTTCCTCTTTTTCTTGTTTTTCAGCTTTGATATTTTTTCTTCTAACAGCTTTTAAAATTCTTAGAGCAGCATTAACTTTTTCTTGCATTCTACAAGCCTTTTTCTCTTAACGATTTTTCCAACAAAAGAATACCTTTAGCAATTGTTTTGTTCTGTTCCAGCAATTTATCTAGTTTTTCAACAATCTCCTTTTCTATAGGCTTTTCCTCTATTGCTTTACTTGCATTTTCAAAGATAGAAAGTAAGGAATCTAGCTTTTTGTTAAGTTCGCTAAGTTCTGATGAAAATTTGATCAGCAAATCATGCAATTTTAAGGTATTGTCTAGAAGTGTCTCTAACACTTTCTTTTCTCCCATTGTTTTCTCAAGCTATACCAATTTAAAAATTTTTGTATGCTTCCAGCTTTGTACACTTGTTGTTAGCATAACATATATCGTTAAGAGAAGTTCTCCATAGGAGTAATTTGGATCAACTTTGCCGAAGGCGAAGGCAAGCAACCGAAGGTTTGCGAAGAGTTGAAGCTTGAGGAAAGTTTTATAAAGTTTAATCTTCTATTTCACTTTTATCAGTGGGGTTAAGATGTACGAAGAAAATTGGGAAAATGTTTTTGGAGAAGAATTAGATAATACAAAAATTATAGGTGCAAAGAAATGTATAACACTTTTATCTTCTCCTCTTTGGTCAGTAAAGGACGTTCAAGAATTTTATAAAAACGGTTCAATCATTCCTCCAAAAACCCCAACCTATAGAAATGACAAAGAAAGGAACAGAGATAGGAATAGACATGCAGGTTGTAGTTATAGAACAAGAAGGGAATTAGATGAGGTTGCTGGGGATCCTGAAGTTGTTGATAAATTAATTGAAAGTGGAATACTGGAATTACACAAAAAGTGGAAATATCCAAAATGTGTAATAGAAGTGTCGCCGTTCGTAATTGTGCATAATCCAAATATTAGTGATAAAACATATAAACTAATGGAACAAATCTGGGCTGGTAAACATCCAGAAGCACCATATAGATTAAATTTAGGAGCTTTAGATGAGCTTGTTTATGGCGAAGAAGGTGCAAGAGAAGAAAAAGGTGTTCTTTTATATGGACACTTGGTTGGGTATGGTAGTTATATTCCTGTTCGGAATAGAGATGGTGAATTTTCTCATTGGACCCCAAGAATAGTCTAACCGAGGCTCCAAATTTTCGCACAACATATCGCAAATATGCAAGTTTGAGCAAAGCTCAAATCTGAGTGGAGCAATCTTTGATTGTGAAACCGCATATTTGCTGTTAGTTGCCCCCGACAGTAATAAGGCTCACGAAGTAAGCCGAAGAGTTCAAGGCGCCGAGCTGAAAATAAAAATAAAGATAAAAACTTATAAATATAAAAACATTCCTTTAAAAATATGAGCAATCAATTGTTTTTTGTTCCAGTTAGAAGAGGGTTGAATGAGGCAGTGATAATCGTTGAAGCTAAAAATCTAAGAGAAGCTATAAACTACATAAAACAATTACCAGAATATTATAAGAACTTTAATAAATTAAACTGGGATAAACAACAAGAACTGGGACCAGTTCTAGTTTTGGAAGAGGAGTTTTGTAAAATGTGGAGATTTAAACAAGAAAGATTCCCAGAAAAAATACCACCATGCAAACACAGAAAGGAATCAAAAAAATTCTTAGAATGGTTGTGTAATGGTATTGATGAAAGAGAAGTTGAAGATAATAGATGCATAATTCATAGGCCTTATTTCAAATCTGATTTGCCAGAAGATTGTCCATATTTAAAAAAAGACTCCCCATACATAGAATTTCTAGATTAATTTTGCGAGGCGCCCACGCAAGGGCTCGAACGATATGTTTTTATATTTAACCACTTCTATAAAATTATGAGGTTTGAATTTGAATCTTTAGATCAGGTCCCATTAGAAATGTATTATGACTTTAGCGAAGGACCTTTAGATCCTAAAATTGTAAAATTAGTAAAAGCTATCAACTATTTTGGAATAGAAACAAAAGCATCTTGTCAAGGACATTTGCGTAGAGGCCATCCTTTTCCTTGGGTAAGTATATGGCCACCAATCCATCCAGATAGTGATCCAAAAAAATTAGAGGCATTAAGAAAAATAGATCTTAAGCACGAACCAGATGTTTATCGAAGACGATTTATAGAACAGGAGATAAAATCGTTAGAAAAGGGCATCGATTTTTATCAAATAATTCAGGAATATAATTCTAACAATGCTGTTAAATGGCGCATAGATGGGACTTGGTTGAGACCAACTACAGAAGCAAGAAATCTTCAACAATTGATTTCTTTGCAACAAGATGCAGAAAAATTAGCCGAGTATATTTTTGAAAGATCATTAGCGAAGTCCGATATGTGTGTTAGGTTTAGACAATAGCTTTAAGGGAGCAAGAAAGTCGCGAGTGGCTTTGCGATTTGAGTAAAAACGAGTGAAAAAAGAAAAGCTGTTTTTTCTCAATAAAAATTGAAAGCTTTTTTGATTTCTTACATTAAAATTTTTAAATGGAAAGCCATGCTTATTACTATGTTAGTAAATCCTTTCATAGGAAAAAAGGAATGCTTTTATGGCTTCCTAGACAGAGATGGAACTATATACTTAGGTAGCCAGGACAGTCAGAGATATAACAGAAATCTAAATAGAGTTATACTTGTAAAAGGCAAACAATCTAAACTTGAAAGAGCAATAGGAATAGCAATAATTAGTAAGGAAGGAAAGGGAAGATTAATTTCTAAACGTTTTAATCCCTTCAGAGCTCTCTTCAGAGAAGTTTACACTGTTTATCATTACTGTCCAGAACTCATAGAAAAAGAATAAAAAAGAAAAAAAGAAAAAAAATCTTTAGGTTTTTAGTAGTAGCTTTCTTCTTCTGACTTGATCTCTGGAGCTTTCTGCTTTACAAGTAATACTGCTAACAAAACAATGATTGCAACTGCTAAGGCTATGGCTACAATCATCAATACTGTTTCCCAGTCTATAGCTTCAGTAACTAGTTCTTTTTCCTTTTCTATTGCTGGAGCTGGAACTTCGTTTTCTTTAACTACCTTAAATGTAATTACTTTCTTTGTAGAAACCTCATTGTTGTATGCTTTTACTATCATTTCATAGCTTTTTGCTTCTGCATCGTAAGGCAGGTTTATAGGAACAATGATCTTTGCTGTATCACTATAGCTATTATCATAGCTGCCAATGTCTCCAACATAAACGTTTCTTTCTATTCCTAGTTCAGGAACAGAGAGCTTGACAAAAACGTCTTCTGCTAAATGGTTTCCAAAGTTCTTGATAACAACATCGGCATAAACTCTTGTTCCAGCCTTGAATTCATTGCTTTTTCCTTTAGAAGACCAAAGATCAACACTCAAAATTTTAAGTAAGTTGGCTGTTCTTTGTACTGTCAATGCTATGGAAGCTTCATCACAGCCGCTTAAGTCCTTTTTTGTTTCAATCTTTACATACAAAGTGTATTCATCTCTTGCATCAATGTCCGAAGGAATACTTAATACAAGAACCTTACTATATTGCACTCCTTCAAATACATCAAACTTTCCTGTTACAGCTTCGATTTCTTCTCTGTATCCTGAAATCCAAGCCCTTACTTTTACATTTTCTATGTCTCTGTTAGCTCTGAACACAACCCTTACTTCCATGTTTGTTCCTCTTTCTATTGCTGGAACACTGTACTGATAGCCATCACAATCATCAGCTATGTAAGTGTAACAGTGCCAAACAGCATTTCCATTGATGTAAACAGTCATTTCTTTTATGTCACTAACTTCACTTGCCTTTACATTCACTGTACTTGCTGTAAACAATAGAAAGACCAAAGCAGTTATCAAAACAAAACTTTTTTTCATTTTTCCTTCCATTTTTATTTGTTTTGTTTTCATTTTTTGTTATTATTTTGTAGTTAAAACGCTTTTTAAATCTTTCTGTTTTTGATTTTTTGTTGTTACTGATTGGAAATAACAAACAAAAAAACGGAAAAAGCAGTGAAATGTAAAATTAGTTGAGCCAACTTACTTTAACTTCATCGCTTCTTTGATAA
>NJDW01000008.1 GCA_002254805.1 Candidatus Pacearchaeota archaeon ex4484_31
AGTTCTGGAATCTTTTTATTTACTACTGTGATTTCTGCCAAGACATTTATTGTATTATCCTCCTTTATCCTTCTCTCACTAAACCTAACGTCTATTTCTACATCTTCCTCTCCTTTCTCAACGTATGGTTCTTCCCATGAAATAAAAAACGGACATCTTGGATCAGCTGTAAAACAATACTTATAATCTTTAATTTTACCAACAACATTTAAAATTCCACTTCCTTTACCTTTCAGAGAAGAAAAGATCGGCTGTAAAACTCCTGGCTGAACTTTATAAAGCTGGGAAAAAACAAGGAAAAGTAAAACAGCAATGATCAATACAGCTAGTACTTTCAAGTTGCTTGGAAAGATTCCATAGATAAAGCCTAAACAAAATCCAAAACCAGCTCCGATCAAAACAAAAACTATCAAGCTAGGAATTCCTGCACTACCAATTTCAACAACAGAAAAAATACTCAGCAAGGCACAAATAACTGAAAGGATTATTGCACCTATCAAAGCTGATGTCAAAGCTGAAATTAGCCTATTTTCTTTTTTTACTACTATCTCCATCAATTTTGCTAAGCAAAAGATAATATTTAATATTTTCGCATTCTTCAAAAGTTACAAAAAAATTAAAAATAAAAAATTAGTAAAATAAGAGTAAAAAATGGAATACGCTTTTCCGCAACAAAGAAAAAGTAAAAAGCAGTTGAAGAAAAAGAGAAAATATAGGGTTTATAAAAAAGGAGGGCCAAAAAGGACGCAAAAGAAATAAAAATGGATGTCTTATTTTTTACTGACATTTTACTTAGCTTTATTGCTTTGATTTATCTTCTTGTTGCTTGCTTTGAAGATATAAAAAAGAGGGAAATTCATGATTGGCTAAGTTTTTCTTTGATTGCTATAGCTTTAGCAGTAAGAGCCATAGTTTCTTTAAGCATAAAAAAACCTTTCTACTTTCTTTATTCTTTACTTGCTCTTGGAATTTTTTATGCAGTAGCACTCTTACTCTATTATGCTAAGGCATTTGGAGGTGGTGATGCAAAGTTTTTGATTGCTTTATCAGTTGTTTTCGCTACTACACCAAAATTTTCCCTGTTACAGGAACCTTTTCTTTTCACTTTTGTTGTTAATTCGATTGTTCTCAGCTTCTTTTATGTCCTCTTCTTTTCTTTTTTTCTAGCTGTAAAGAACAGAAAAGGCTTTGCTGTTGAATTTAAAAAAGAAAACAGAAAAGGATTTTTACTGAAGGTTTCTTTATTCTTTCTTGGACTTCTCTTTATTATCCTAAGCTTTATCTTTTCTCCTTCCTTTTTAATTTTCTCTTTGGTTTTTTTTGCTTTACCTTATCTTTACTTCTTTGTTAAGGCTGTTGAAAACTCTTGCTTGATCAAGAAAGTTAAGCCAAGTCAGTTAAGAGAAGGTGATTGGTTGGTAGAAAGCGTTAAAATAAAAGGAAAGATAATTAGACCTAGCGTTCATGGATTAAGCGAAAAAGAAATAGGGTTTTTAAAAAAAGCAAGAAAAAGTGTTAGGATAAAGGAAGGAATTCCTTTCATTCCTGTCTATTTGATTTCTGTTATTGTTTCCTTCTTCGCTAACTTACTTGAACTATTTTTAGGGCAACCTTTGTTTTAGATGTTTTAAAATATCTTCTATTTCTTTTTCTTCCTTCTTTTTTTGTTGCTTTGATTTTTCTTCTTCTCTTTTTTCAACAACATTTCTTGCTTTTTCCCTTATTTGAACAGCTAATTTTTCTAATTCCTCCTTGCTTGCTTTCTTCTTTTCCCATCCAAAATATATTTTGTCATTTCTAAACCTTGGTATTATGTTTATGCAAAAATGTGGAACAGTCTGGCCAGCTAGCTGACCTTGAGCAACATAAATGTTTATTCCTTCTGCTTTCGTAATTTCAGCCAGTACTGGAACCATCAACTTCACAAAAACAAAAAGCTTGTTTAACAAACCATCTGGAATTTCATTGATAAACTGAAAATGTTTTTTTGGCATAACCAGCATATGTCCTAAAGAAGCTGGATAAAGATCAAGAACAGCAAGGATTTCGTTATCTTCATAGATTTTTACTGTTTCTATCTCTTTATTTATTATCTGACAAAATAAGCATTTTGGCTGTAACTTATTAAGCATGTTAATCAATTCTTCTTGACTTGCTTTTTTTATCCTTTCTTTTAATTCTTTTACTTGCTCTTCTGGCAACTTTTCAAGTTCTTTAAGCAATTTCTCTCTTATCCTTTCTATATCTTCCATCATAAAGTTAAGCTAGAGCTCTTCTGCAATCAACAACTTCTATGTTGCTTACTTCATCAATTTCTTTTATCTTTTCTTCTAACGTTGACGGAGAAAACTCATCTGGAATCAAGACAGTTAAAACAAGAACTTTTAAACCAAATGCTATGTCTTCTTTTTCAAAAGAATGGATGTTTATGCTTTCTAATTGCTTTAGCTTTTCTCTTATCTTTTCTTCAACTTTTTCTATTTCTGTTTCAGCCGAGGATGGAAAAATTTTTAATTTTATTATGGTCGTCATTTTAAGGACCTTCAAAAGAACATTCGCATTTATATTTTATTGTTCTTTTTCTACAGTGTCCACATCTCGCTATAAGCTTTCCACACTTTGGACATGGAAATACCACGCCTTCTTCATCCAGTTCTTTTCCACAGCTTATGCATCTCATTTTATTTTCTTTCATGTTTTTACTTCAAAAGAGCAGTTAAGTTCTCTTGCTTTTTTCTGTATCTCATTCAATAACTTTTCAAGTTTTTTGTTTGCCTCTTTATAGTTTTTTTCTTCTATGCTTAAAACATAACGAGGAGCTGCCACATAACTAACGTTTGCTTTTTTACTGATTGGAACTAAAATCTTTTTTATTCTTTCTATACCATCTTCAGCTTGTGTTGTAAGCATGATTTCTGCTTTTACTTTCACTAGTTTTTGTTTTATCTTTTCTTTTATCAATTTTAAAAATTTTTCTGCTTCGTTGTTTGTAAAACCTAAAGCATTAAGCTTTTCCTTTGCTTTGTCCTCACTTTTTTCGATCAACTCTTGAATTTCAAAGAAAAAATCTGAAAGCTCTTTTTTCTTTTCTATTTCTTCTATAACCTTAGGAAGCTTTTCTTTGTTTAATACTAAACTGAGCATTATTTTTACATCCTTTGCCCTTTCATATCTTTCCATCACCTGTTTTCTTTCTTTTGCTGTTACCCTTCTTAATGATAGATCTATATGACCTTTAGACTTATCTACTCTAAGCACCTTACAAACAACTTTTTGGTTTACCCTTACATAATTTCTTATGTTCCTTATCCTTCCTGGAGCTACCTCGCTAAAGTTTATTACTCCTTCTCTCTGATATTTTTCTATCTTAACAAAAACAGAAGTTCCAACTATCTTTTCAACTGTGCAAAGCACGAGTTCATCTTCTTCTGGAAATCTTTCTTTCATTTTATTTTTAATTTTTATTTAAAAACTTCTAAAATTCTTGCTCTTATCTTTGCTTTTCCACCAGAAGGTTTAGCAAGCAAGTAATTGCATTTTAAACATCTTACCTTCGTTGTTGCTTTTCCGAATATTATTTGTTCTGATTTACACTTTGGACATCTAACTCTTACAAACTTGCTTTTTGTTGTCCTTATTTCTTTCATCGGCTTCATTTCCTTATTTAATTTTTTCCCTTTTTTAAGTTTTCTATTCAACTTCCTTTAACTTTTCTTCAAGAAGAGAAAGAAATTCCTTTTCTTTTTCAATAGGGATCAACGCTCCAGCAGCCTTTTCATGTCCTCCAGATTCGCCACCTACATTCTTTACTATAGAATTCAAAAAACTTGCAAGATTTATGTTTTTATTTCCCTTTATTCTTGCAGAAATCTTTATTTGTCTATCATTTTCATAAGCTAAGCCGCAAAAAAGAAAGACATTTGGATCAGAAAAAGAGTTCATCACTATTGAAATCACGTTGCTTATCAACACATCACTTATCTTTGATTTGGCATTGATTATCAAGTAAGAATTTCCTTTCCTTTTTTCAACCTTTTCTATTGCTTTCAATGCTTCCAAAAGCTTTCTTTTGTATTCTATGTAAATGTTTTCAACTTCATCTAAAACAGGAGATTCAAGCAAGAAAGCAACTCCTAAACCAAGCGCATTAAGTTTGCCACAAGCGTTAATCATTGCTACAACTTCTCTTATGTCAAAAAGCTTATTACAAAAACTTACGATATAGATGTCTTCTATCAGGTTCTCTTCGTCAGCTTTGTTCAAAAGAAGGGTAGTGATAAGTCTTGAAAGTTCTTCACCATTTAGGTCAACAATTGATTTCAGTCCTTTTTCGCTCCTTACCTTTATGCTCGCTTTTTTCAGTATGTCATTTTCATTCTCTGAAAGGTTTTTTCTCAATACATTTGGTAAAGGCTCTGTAGCTGGAAAAAAAGAAACTGTTCTTTTCTTTTGTACTCCCTCTTTGATTGCCTCTTCTACCACTAAGCTATTATACCTTGAAAGTTCTTTGTTAAGGTTATCTCCAACCAAACCAACCATCGCAATTTTTGCTGTACTTATGTTAAATTGCTTTGCGAAAAGATAGCATAAGACTGAACTGCTTAGTTCTGATGAATAGATAAAGAAAAAATCATCACTCTTGTAAAGATTCAAGCTTTCGTTGATTTGATGATGATCAAGAACAAAAATTTTTCCATACTCTTTCAGTTCAAAAATTTTTTTTAGCTTCGAAGCTCCGAGGTCAAGAAAAAAGACAGCTTTGTATTTCTTTTCCTTTATTTCTTTTTTTATTTCTTCTAAGATAACGTCAGTAAGGTTTTTTAATGCAGTTAAGTGAAAAAGCTGATCGTTTTCTTTAAGCAACTTTGTTATTATGGCTGCTGAAGAAATGCCGTCAGCATCAAAATGGGTAAATATCTTTATGAAGCCTTTTTCCTTGAAAATTTTTTTGAGTTCATTTGACGCTTTTTCCACCTCTTTTTTCAGTTCTTTCATAGTATTTTTTTAACCTCCTTATTTTTGATTCAGTAAGCTGTAAACCTCTCTTTGCTGTCATATCCTTTTTATGTTTTTCCAAATGTTTTCTAAGTTTTTCAGCTTTTTTTTCTAAAGCAAGTAAATCTTCTTTTTCGACTTTTATGTTATGTTCCTCAAGTATCTTTTTTATCTTTTTTCCTGTAACCGCTTTTACTTTTGGTATCCCATAGCTGTCTCTTAAAACAAGTCCTATTTTCGCCATACTCATTCCTTGCTTTGCAAGTTTTACAACCAGTTCTTCAACCTCAGAAGGCTTTAGCTTTAGCCAATAAGGTTTTTCAAGCTTTGGAGGATGACTTCCAGCTTTACCTTTACCTTTTCCATACAACGTTGCCATCCTTTTCTTAGCTATGCGATGTTTTTAAACTTTTTTAAAAGAGAAGTAGCCCCGAGCGGATTCGAACCGCTGTCTCTGGCTCCAAAGGCCAGCATGCTTGACCGCTACACCACGGGGCTATAGAATTTTAAAGAAATACTATTTTAAAATTTTTTATATGTGCTTAAACAAAACAAAGCTTCCACACTTCTTTAAGGCAATTTCTGCTTTTTTTGTTAGCTTTCCATCACTTAAAAGAATCAAAGGGTGCTTTGTTTCCTGTGCTTTTTGTAAAGCTAGTAATATATCTTTTTCACCTATCGACTTTTTCTTTTTAAACAAAACTGTAAAGTAAAGTTTTCCAACTTCAGAATCAAATGAACAAAAAATGCTTTCTTTATCTAGCTCTTTTTCAACAACAAGCTTTTTTTGCTCCAGCCAGCTAAGTACTTTTTTTCTGAAAGCATCTTTTTCTCTCTTCCTTTCTTGTCTTTTTTCTTCTCTTTTCTCTCTTGTTTCCTTCTTTATCTTTCTTTCCTCTTTCTCTTCCTTTTTTCTTAAAAGCTCTTGTATCTTCTCTATTGCTTCCTTCTTATCAAAAGAATAAAATCTGTAAAAGAGCTTTTCTTCCTCATTAACCTTTACCTTCATAGGAACAGAAAAGTCCTTAAGGTTTGACAACGCAATTCTGTAGGCTGGTTCTATCTTTTCTTCATCTAGAACTTTTTCTTTTTTTAGCAGCTCAAAAGCTTCTTTTTCTTTTTGAGGCAAATACTTTGTGAACTGTTCTAGCTGGTTATGTTGGCCTTCAACATAATACAAAGGAGAGCCTCCTATCTTTATGTTACTTACTTTTAACTTTCCTTCAGACTTCAGTTCGCTTATCAATGCTGATGTTAAAAGTAAAGGCATCTTAACATGTTCTGCTATTTTGCTTGGCAAGGAAGGTCCATTTCTTTTTATGAATTCTAGTATTGCTTGTTTCTTTTCCTTCAGGTTTAGCCTTTCCATTTTTAAGGTCTTACCCATTCACATTCATAGTATGTTACATCTCCTTCATCATCTACTATGCCTATCAACAGCTTTTTTCTTGTGCTATGAGCTACCCTGTTCTTTGAAACAAATTCAAACCAAGTCAAGATTTCTGATTGATGAACAGGAAACAGAATCCATTTCGCATGGTCTTTTCCTGGTTTTGTTCCTCTATCATAAACCCTAAAATCTGCTCCAAACTTTAATGCAGTCTTTACTATGTAGCCTCTCGATCTAATATCTTTAAAAACAAAATAGCGTGTAAGAAAGTTTTTCTCTATCTTCCTTGCTTTTTCTATAAATTTATCAAAGCTCAGTTTCTTCTTTCCTTCAAACACCTGCATCTTTTTCTTTTCAAGCAAATAAGCTGCTTCAACAAGAGAGTAGTGTACTTTCCCATCTATAAGCTGACCAAAACAACTTTTGTTAAACAATTCTACTGCCTTCTTTGAATTGCTTATTACTCTTTCCCCAACAAAAATGCTCTTGAAAGGACCTTCTTTTGTTTTTTTCGTTTTTTTTGCTTCTTTTCTCTTTCCTCTTGTTTTCTTTGCTTTTCGCATTTTTTACAACTCCGTTCAAATTTTTAAACCTTTACAAAGAAAATGCTTAAAAATAGAATTTCTTTTTTTAACCATGGAAATAATCTTTTTAGGAACGAGCGAGGCTGTTCCAACAGAAAAGAAAAACCATACAGCTGTATTGCTAAGATATGAAAACGAAAATATTTTGGTAGATTGTGGTGAAGGTACGCAAAGACAATTTAGGATAGCTAAAATAAATCCTTGTAAACTAACAAGAATATTGATTACTCATTGGCATGGAGATCACGTTTTGGGCTTGCCTGGCCTTTTACAAACTCTTGCATTAAACAACTATTCAAAGCAACTTTACATCTATGGTCCAAAAGGAACAAAAAAGTTTATTGAAAGAATGCTAGATACTTTTATTTTTATTGAAAAAATAAAACTAAGTGTTCATGAAATTGTGAAAAATGGCTTATTTCTCGAAACAAATAATTTCCAGCTTTATGCCTACAAGATGAAACATAAGGCTCCTTGCTTAGCTTACAGGTTTGTTGAAAAGGACAAAAGAAAAATTAATCTTGAGTTTTTGAAAAAAGTTGGTATTGAAAAAGGTCCATTGCTTGGAAAATTGCAACAGGGAAAGGACATAATGTTTAGAGGAAAGAAAATTACTGCAAAGGAAGCTACGAGGATAAAAAAAGGCAGAAAGATTGCTTTTATTTTTGATACCATGCTAAATGAAAACTGTTTTGATGCAGCAAAAGATGCTGATGTTTTGGTTTGTGAAGCTACATTTTTGGATTCATTGCATAGAGATAAAGCAAAGGAGCGTTTTCATTTAACAGCAAAGCAAGCTGCTGAAATAGCAAAAAAAGCTAACGTAAAGGCTTTGATTTTAACACACATCTCTCAGAGATATGCAAAGGATGAAGAAGTAATATTAAAAGAAGCAAAAAAAACATTCAAGAATTGTATGCTTGCTCATGACTTTTTAAAAATAAAAATAACAAACCCAAACTAGCTTTTCTTTTTCCTTCTTCTTTGCATCTTTGCTTCCATTTCCTTTATTTTAAGCTTTTCTTTCATCCCAAGCCTATCTAAAAGTTCTTTGTAACGATTTCTTATCGTAACCTCTGTGATTCCAGCTACGTCTGCTACTTCCCTTTGTGTCCTTTTTTCATCGTTAAGTAAGGCTGCTATATACAATGCAGCTGCTGCAATTCCTGAAGGGCCTCTTCCTGAAGTTAGTTCACTAACCTCTTTTCTTTTTAAAAGCTTTAATGCATCACTTTGTATTTTTGGAGATAGATGCAACATTGAAGCAAACCTAGCAATGTAATCTCTTGGGTCGCTTGGTTTTATTTTTAGGTTAAGTTTTCTCACTATAAATCTAAAGGTTCTTCCGATGTCTTTTCTATCAACATCGCTTGCAGCAGAAATTTCATCTAATGTTCTTGGTAAGTTGTAAGAACGACAAGCTGCATAAATACATGCAGCTACATTCGCTTCCATGCTTCTACCTCTAACCAAACCTCTCTGAAGTACAAGATTGTAGAGTCTTGAAGCTTCTTCTTTAACAAAGTTTGGTAGATCTAAAACAGAAGCAACCCTTCTTAGTTCAGCCATTGCAAGTCTTAGGTTTCTTTCTATGGAAGTGCTTACCCTTTCTTGCCATTTCTTTAACCTAAAGTATTTTCTTATCTTTTTCTCTGAACCAAGTTGATAGATGTCTGAAAGCTCTCCTATGTTTGTTGTTATTCCTTGGTCAAACTTTTGTAAGCTAAGAGGTGCTCCAACATGGCCTTTTTTTTCACCTTCCTCAAATCTTTTCCATTCTTCACCAACATCTATCATCTTTTCTTCTATGACTAAGCCACATCTAGAGCAGATTATTTCTCCCCTTTGATCGTCGTAAACAAGCTCTGTAGAACCACACTCAGGACATTTTTTGTAATGTTTTTTTGGTTTTACCATGCTTATGAGATGATAGTTAAATTTAAAAACCTTTCGGTTAAATCAAAATTACATAATAAAAAAAAGCATGATAAAATGATTAAAAAACTTAATGCTAATAAGTTTATGGAAGATTTAAAAAAGAGCAAACAATTAACGCTTTCTGGGAAGCAGGAGTATCCTACTTATGAAGAAATTTTAGATGA
>NJDW01000009.1 GCA_002254805.1 Candidatus Pacearchaeota archaeon ex4484_31
AAAAGGCCAAAGCAATTATTGCTATTGCAATGATTATGTATAAACTTACCTGAGCTTTCTTTATTTTTTTCATTTCCTCTTTTTTATTTTTCTTCTTTTACTTCGTTCTTCTGTTATATAAACTTAACTTAATGGGCCCGGCAGGAATCGAACCTGCGATCTTCGCCACGTCAAGGCGACGTCTTAGCCACTAGACCACGGGCCCAAAAAATAAAGGAAAGGTGATTTAAAATTTTTTACTTAAAAAGAAATCCAAAGCTTTCACTAGCTTTATTTTCACTTGTTTCTATTTTTTTCTTAACCTCTTCCATTTCTTTGCCTTCTAAAGGCTTTGCTCCAGCATCAACCAAAATCTTTTCATTCCTTTCAAAGAACTCATTACTTGCGTTTATGTAAAGATAAAAACATTCTTTTTCTATTCCTAAAGCTTTAGCATCTCTCAAAATAAAACCTTGTCTTTTAAACTCATTGATAGCCCATTCTCTAGCTTTTTCTATCCTTGCTTTCTTTCCTTCTTCTGTTTCTAGCTCAAAATCAAGTTCTTTGCTTGGTTTTTCTTCAGCCTCTAAGATCTTTTTTACCTTTTCTATGCTCTCCTTCCCTATTTCATAAACCCTTATCATTCTTTAACCTTGTTATTTGTTCTTTTAAATCTTTCCTTTAAACTATTTTGATGAATGAATTTTAGATAATTTTTTAATTTTATAATTTCTAAATTAAAAATGAAAAAATGATTGATATCAAAAAAGTGAAAGAGAGAATTGAAAAATACAAAAGAAATAGCATTATCTATGCCCATGCAGACCATGATGGAATTTGCGCTTCAGTTGGTTTAAACTACATATTTGGAAGGATAGAAACGAAATTTTCTCAATTTTTTAGGCCAAAGAACATTCCTTGCCTTAAAAACAAAAAGCTATTTATAGTATGTGATTTACAATTAAGTGAAAAGCAGATAAATTACTTACTCAACAAAGGTCTTGAAGTTATAAACTTTGACCATCATGAAATAAGAGATATAAAACATAAAAATTATCTTTGTTTAAATCCAAAAAAGATTTATGGAAAAGAACTTATATCGTCTTCTGGCTTGATATGGAAAATCTTTAGGCCTAAAAAGGTTGCTTGGATTCTAGCTGTAGGTTCTGCAGGAGATCTTGCTGTTGAGGATAACATTGAATTATTTAAATTTGTCAAGAAAAAATATCCAGAATTACTTGAAGATACAAGCTTAAAAGCTATTTACTCATCCAAAATTTTTGAACTAGCGCAAATCTTGCTTATGTCTTTCGATAATCCAGAAGAAGGTTTTACAATTCTGAAGAAAAATATAGAAACTCCACAAAATATTTTCAAGTCTTCTCTTTATGAAAAGTACAGAAGGAAACAAAAAACAATTCAAAAGTTTTTTGAAGAACAAAAAAACAGAGTGATAGAACATCCAAAATTTGTTTTAATCAACACTTCGAATCTTGAATATGCTGGAAGCTATTCTGATTATTTGAACTTAAAATTTAAAGATAAAAGAGTTTACATAGAATATGATAATGGAAGGTTGTTCTTTAGAAATTATTTTGGAAATGAAGACATAAGAAATGTTGCAAAACTTTTTGGCGGTGGGGGAGCTCATAGAAGAGCTGGTGGTGCACATACACGAAAAACATTCAACGAAGTTTATGAATTAATAAAAAATTATTACGAGAAAAAATCTACATTTGACTTTTAATATTATAATTTCTCAATCTTGCTTAGATTTCTACTTGTTGGTATCCACGAAATAATTAGTGCATCGTAACCAATTTCATCTGCGATCCTTAAAAGCTCTGATTTATACCGTGCAAGTCTTCTTTCAGTTTTTCTTTCTTGCTTTTTGATTTTTTCTTCTGAGCTTTTAGGAACATAACCATATCTTAATATATAATTTCTGCACATCTTTAAAAATTCCTGTGTAGCTTCTCTCAAATGTGCATGAGCTTTTCTTAGATCTTCTTCTCTACCATATAATTTAGCGAGCAAATAATGTGCTTGCATCAACTTTTTATCTCCTTTCGGGTTTATAAAAGTAGGAGTTCTATCTCTAACAACTTCTTCTAGTGCTTCAATCAATCTTTGGGTGTTCATTTTAATTTCACTTTGTTATAGTTAGAAAAACTCCTTTATAAACTTTTTGGTTTTGTTACTACTTCTAAAAGATTAATAGCAAAAAAATTTAAGTACTAATGTGGGTTAATCTCATTTTGATGCCAAAATAAAAATAGAATTCTCTACTTTTGCAAAAACTTTATAAAGAAATTTCTGCTATTTAGAAAATGAAAAGAAGGAAAAAAAGAGGTGTAAAGGAAAAGAAAGAGGAAAAGGAGAAAAAAGTAGATAAGAAAAAGAAAGAAGAAAAAGAAAAGGTAATAGAAAGTTACAATGTAAAGGCTGATGAGGTAAGTGCTGAGGTAAAAATAGTGGAAAACCCTGAAGGCAGGTTCTACAAGCTAAAATCTTTTACTGTTTCTGAAGCAACAGCTGTGCTTATGGAAAACGTTAAGCAAAAGCTTATTGCAGAAGAATCCATTGCTTTAGGTTCTACTGATCCTTTAGCAATAAAAAAAGCAAAGGAAAGAGTAATTTCTAAGGCAAAAAAGATTTTTGAAAAGGAATTTGGAATGAAAGAAAAAGAAGCCAGCTTACTTGCAACTATTTTATGTCATGAAATGCTTGGGTTCGGAAACATAGAGTTTCTGTTAAGCGATCCTGAACTTGAAGAGGTTGTCATACCAAACTCAAAAGAAAACGTTAGGGTATATCATAGAAGATATGGTTGGCTTACAACAAACTTACGTATCGATAAGGATGAAACCATAGAAAACTATGCATCTATGATAGCAAGAAGGGTAGGAAGACAAATTACATTGCTTAATCCTATGTTAGATGCTCATCTTCTTACTGGCGATAGAGTAAATGCTGTTTTAAGTCCTATAGCCACTAAAGGCAGTACAATAACAATAAGAAAGTTTGCAAGAGAACCTTGGACTGTTGTTGATCTAATAAAAAATAATACCTGCTCTGCTGAAGTCTTTGCTTTGATATGGACAGCTATACAGTATGAACTGAACATACTTTTTTCAGGAGGTACTGCTAGTGGAAAAACAACAATGCTTAATGTTTGTGCCTCTTTTATTCCTCCTTACCATAGAGTAATAAGCATTGAAGATACAAGAGAGTTGCAGCTTCCAGAATTTTTGTTCTGGACTCCTCTTGTTGTGAGACTTCCTAACCCAGAAGGAAAAGGAGGCGTTTCTATGCTTGATTTACTTGTAAACAGCTTAAGAATGAGACCTGACAGAATAATACTTGGAGAAATGAGAAGGCAGCAAGAAGCAGAAGTTCTGTTTGAAGCAATGCATACAGGACATAGCGTATATGCAACAGTGCACGCAGATACTGCAGCTGAAACAATAGCAAGACTAACGAACCCGCCGATAAATGTTCCTGCAAACTTGTTGAATGCTATCGATTTATGTATTGTTATGTTCAGAGATAGAAGAAGAAACATAAGAAGAGTTTATCAGGTTGCTGAATTCATAAGAGAAAAAACAATGGAAGGTGTAAGAGCAAACTTGATATATAGATGGAACCCATCAAACGATAAAGTTGAAAAGCATTCTCCTTCAAAAAAGTTCTTTGATGAGCTCGCAAGAAGAACAGTGCTGACAAGAGATGAAATAAACAAGGAAATTAAGTTTAAGGAAAAAATCCTTAACTACCTTGTTAGAAAAAATATAAGGAAGTTAAGTGATGTTGGAAAAATAGTTCATCTTTACTATACAAATCCTCAAGCAATAAAAAAATTGATAAAAAGTTGAAAAGAAAAGTTAAAGTTGTAAAAAAATAATGAAAAAATGATAAAAGTAAGGCTTCCGCTATCTTTGTTTCCCTACTCCTTTTTGGTTAGAACATCAAACCTATTTTTGGGGATAGCAGATAAGATAGCTAAAAGGAAAAAAAACTTAAGCTCTGAGCTTGAGCAAGCAGAGATCGCTGTTGAACCAAAGAAGTATGTTGCTTTATGCATTTCATCAAGCTTTTTTACATTTGTTGTTCTTTCGATTTTCTTTGCAATAATCATGAAAATTGCTTACCAAAATCCTGTCTATGGCTTAGCAGTTTCTTTTGTTCTTTCAGCAATCATTTATAATAGACAGCTTGCTTACCCAAAGCTTTTGATCATAAAAAGAGTAAGAGAAACAGAACAAAACCTTTTGCCTGCATTAAGAACATTACTCATACAAATGAATTCTGGAGTTACGCTTTTTGATGCAATGAAAAGTGTAGCTCAAGGTAAGTATGGCTATGTTTCTGTTGAATTTGGAAGGATAATAAAAAGAATAGAAGCAGGAGAATCAGCAATAGAAGCTCTTGAAAGGGTTGCAAGAACAAACCCCTCTACTTATTTTAGAAGAATTCTCTGGCAGTTGATGATAGCAATAAAAGCTGGTTCTAACATAGCTGTTGTTGTTCAATCTATAATAAATAGTTTATCTGCTGAACAACTAACAAAGGTTCAGGCTTATTCAGCAAGGTTATCGCCGTTAAGCATGCTTTATATGGTAATTACTGTAATATTGCCTGCATTAGCAATAGCTTTCCTAACAGTCCTTTCCTTGTTTGTTTCTGGTTTACAAAAAATGATAAAGCCTGTGCTTATAGCCATAACCTTCCTTGTAATATTTTTACAAATAGCCTTTATGGGAATGATAAAAACAGGAAGGCCTAGCATAGGATAAAATGAAAGTTTATGAACTTATCGACATAGTAATTCCAAACTATACAAAAAGACTTTCAGAGCTACTTACATATCTTGAGATAAAACCAGCGAGACAAAGAGTAGCTAGCTTAATTTACTTTAGCCTTTTGTTTTCTTTGTTTGTTGCTATTTTTTTCTACATAATTTTTTACAGAAATCTCTTCTCAACTTTCATAGCTCCTTTGATTGCTTTAGCAACATTTGTTGGTCTTTTCTTCATAATCATCTTGCTTTTTTATCTTGTTTGTTCTTTTAGGGTTGACCTAAAAGCCAGTTCTGTAGAAGCTGTGTTTCCTGATGCTCTAGCATTGATGGCAACAAACCTAAGAGCTGGGTTAACAACAGAACAAGCCTTGTTTTCTAGTGCAAGAAGGGAATTTGGTTATCTAAGGAAAGAGCTTACAAGAGTTGCAAGAGAGGTAAATGCTGGAAAGAGAATAGATGAAGCTTTATATGATATGTCAAGAAGAATAAGAAGTCCTGTAGTAGAAAGACATATACACTTGATCATTACTGGCTTACGCTCTGGAGGTGAACTTGCAAGGCTTTTAGAAGAAGCTTCGGCCCATCTAAGAGAAGTTCAGATAGCAAAGAAACAAATGAGCACTAGCGTTTTATCTTATGTTATCTTTATAATAATTGCAATAGGAATAGCTTCTCCACTTTTACTTTCTTTGGTAAGCAGGCTTGCTGAAGTATTTTCTGAACTTTATTCAACAATAGAGATTCCTAACATAACAGCGAGTGTTCCTAATGTTCCTATGTTACTTCCTTCTCAACTAACTCTAGATCCTATGTTTTTTAGATGGATTGCTTTAGCTTTGATCATTGCTAACGCAACAATAGGCTCATTCATTGTTGGTGCTTTATCAACAGGTAATGAAAAAACAGGCATAAAATACTTACCTATATTTCTTGCTTTAGGAATAGGCATATTCTATGCTGTAAGAATACTCATTTCAAAGATAATCCAGTTCATAGTATAAAATGAAAAAAAAGAAAAATGGAATAGAAAGAATAAAGAGCGGTATAAAAGGCTTTGACAAGCTTATAGAAGGAGGTTTTGTTAAAGGCTCTGTAAACCTTTTGCTTGGAGGTTCTGGTTCAGGCAAAACAATCTTTTCATTACAATTCCTTTTACAAGGCCTAAAGAACAATGAGAACTGTGCTTATATAGCTTTAGACGAAAAGAAAGAAACAATACTAAAAAATGCAAAAGCTTTTGGATGGAACCTTGAAGAGTTTGAAAAGAAAAAGAAGCTATTTTTCCTTGAGTACAGTCCTGAAGGGATAAAAAGAACGATCGATGAAGGTGGTGGCGAACTCGAAGAATTGATAACAAGAAAAAAAATAAAGAGAATAGTTATAGATAGCTTAACCACTTTTGAGCTTATGTTGAAAACAAGTTTGGAGAGAGCAGAAGAAACAAGAGCTTTGCTTGAAATACTTAAAGGCTGGGATTGTACTGCCTTGATAACATTGCAAAGAAACATAAGCATGAAAGAAATGAAAGAAGACCTTTCTGTAGAGTTTGAAACAGATAGCATAATAATACTTTATTTCATAAGGAAGGGCTTACAGAGAGAAAGGTTTCTTGAAATTTTAAAGATGAAAAACACAAACCATTCAAAAAAATTGCATAGGTTTGAAATCACAAACGAAGGAATTTCCATAAAAAAATGAAACTGTTCGTTCCTAAGGGCTGTGAATGGCATGGATATGATTTTGGTTCATTCCTTAACATATGCTGGCATAGATGGCTGTTCATTGCTTTACTTTTTATTGCTCTAGCTTTATGCGTAAGAATAAAGGTCTTTGCTGAAGATAGATGGTTTGAAAACCAGTTGATGAAAAAAAGGAAGGAGGCTGCTGAAAAGATAGCAAAGAAGATAGTGAAAAAGATGGAAAAGAAAGTAGCGAAAGAAAGTGAAAGGAAAATAGCGAAAGCAATAGAGAAAAAGCTAGAACCATCAAGAACAGAGCTTGAAAAGGAAAAGCAAGAAATAAGAAAAGCGAGAAGGCTTGAAAAAAAGATCAAGGAACTAGAAAAAAAGTTAGAGGAAAAGAGCTTAACAGAAGAACAGCTAAAAGATACCTTGATGAGACTTTTAGAATCAATAAAGTTAAAGAAGGAAGCGAGAGAAAAAGTTGAAAAGAAAGTTAAGGAAAAGATAGATGTAAAAACAATAGATGAAATAAGAAAAATGCTAGCAGTAAAACCGATTGCTGTGAAAGCTGAAAAAATAGAGACAGAGTTTGATAGAATAATCAACTTGATAAAGAAAAGTAAGAAAGGAATAAAACTTTCAGACCTTGCAAAAAAACTGAAGATAGAAAAAGGAAAAGTTATGGAATGGTGTGAAACCCTTGCTGAAAGCAACCTTATAAAGATAGAATATCCTCCGATAGGTGAGCCTTTGATAGTGAAAAAATGAAAAAAGGAAAAATAAAAAAGGAAAAAGCTAGAAAAACTAGAAAGGCTCAGATAAGTCTTGAATACATCATAGTACTTTCTTTCCTTATCTTAGTAGTTTCAGCTGGAATTGCTTTATCTTATCTCTATTTAGGCAGAACAAAAACACAAATAGCAATCAATACAATCAATGAAATAGGAAACAAAATTGTGAGTGAAGCCGAACTGATCTATTTTCTTGGAGAACCAGCAAGGACAACAATAACCGTTTATTTTCCAAAAAATATTGATGCAATAATTTTCAAGCCTAGCGAAAAGGAAATCATTTTCAATGTAACAACAACAAAAGGAATGAAAGTGCAGCTTGTTTATTCAAGTAAAGTGCCTATAAATGGAACAATAACAAAGCCTGAAGGAAAGAAAACTCTTTTGATAAAAGCAGAAAAAACAGCTGTAGGCTTGATCGTGAAGGTTGAAGAAAAGTAAAGTGAAAATGTATGAAAAGAAAAAGGCCCAGGGTGCTGTAGAACTAGCAATAGTGATTTCAGCATTGCTCTTAGCTTTTACACTACTTTTGGCTTTCATACAGGCTGGAGAAAGAAAAACTACCTTAAAGAATGAGTATGAAGCTTTAAGTGATATTGGTTACATCATAAAACAGGAACTTTCTGTTGCTTCAAATGCATTAGATGGCTATGTAAGAGAATTCAAGCTTCCAGAAAAAGCATATGGTAAAAGCTATAGCATTGATGTAGAAAAAAACAACACATTGATTTTGAAAACAAAAGATGTTACTTTCCTTATGGTTGTTCCAAGCTTTGTTGGAAATTTTACAAAAGGAATGAACAAAATAGAAAAGATCAACGGAATTATCTATGTAAACAGAGAATGAAAAAAGAAAAAAAGAAAAAAGCTGAAATCTTTGGAATAGACCTTATAATAGCTTCATTCATCTTTGGAGCAGCAGCAATACTACTTTTTCATTCAGCTTCAACAAAACCATATTCAGAAACAGAAACGATGCTAAAAGAAGCTGAAAAGCTCTCAAACATTTTGCTTTCTGAAGGCTATCCAAAAGATTGGCAATCAGTTTCTGAAAATGAAATTAAAATAGTAGGCTTAGGCACTGGAAGAAAAAATGAGATAAGCAAGGAAAAAATGGAAAGGCTTAAACAGCTTGCATCAAATAACTATGGACTAACAAAAGAACTTCTATCAATAAGGTATGATTATAACATAAGCATTGTTAATGAAAACAAAAACATTTTAAGCAGTGCTGGAAAACCTCTCGAAGGAGTTGAAAACATAATAAAGATAACAAGAATTGTGATCTATGAAAAAAAACCAGCATTACTTGAAATTTACCTGATAAAATGAAAAGAGCATACTTCTTTGTTATCGATGCATTGATTGCTTTACTGATAATTGTTTCAGTCATAGCTTTTTCAACAACAACAAGAACAAGAAAAGAAATAAGCTATACCGAGCTTTTTAT
>NJDW01000033.1 GCA_002254805.1 Candidatus Pacearchaeota archaeon ex4484_31
TTCTATACTTTTTTGACTTTTCTACTTTTCTTATAGGAAGATCTTGCAGACAGCCATACTTCATATCTATTTTTTCGACTTTAAAGAGCAAGGGTTTTTTAGGGTAAAAAAGCATTCCATGATAAATTATTCTTCCTTCAGTATTGATGATAGTAGAACCTTCTTTTATGTTAAAAAAACCTCCATCCACAAACTCAATCAAATCAGGACAGTCAAAAAATCCGTATTCACTTTCTGTAATTCTAATTTTTCCATTCTTATTTATTTTTCCATGTCCTTCTACTATCCTAGATTCTTTTCGATTCCATAAATCAAGATAGTTAACAAGTCCTTCTTTTCCAATCTCAATATTAAGATATTCTATTTGGGGGGAAGAAAATACTAAGCTTAAAATAATTTTTTGGCCTTTCTTTATCTCTAATTGGGAACCTGTAAAAGTGATGTGTTGGTTTTTAGTTTTTATAGTAAGCCTTAACCTTGAAGTTTCTTCTTCTGAATATTTGAAAAAAAATGTTTCTTTTTCCTTATTCTTTCCTTCTTCTTTTCTTTGTAAAAAATAAAAAGTTAGAATTCCTTTTTTCTTTATAGTAAGCATATTAGAAAGAAAACTTTTTACAATTGCTTCACTATTTATTTTTATTTCAAGACTTGCTCTCTTTTCGTCCTTTAATACTTCTGTTATGTCTCCTTGAACAAAAACATGCTTACCTAAAGATAAAAAATCTATATATTCGCCATTACTGTAATTACCATCATAATAAGGATCCTGAGCAGAAACTATAGAAAAAAGAAAAATAGAAACAAAAAATAAGGAAGAAAAAACAAATCTTTTCACTATTATTGAACTTCTTTTAATCATTTTTTAACAGCGAAATAAAATTCTAGTGGTCTTTTTTCTATGATCGTCTGGTTGTCTGCTATTCTATAAATTATTGTGCTTTCATCGTAAACCAGTGGACTTATGATAACATCATACTTTTGCTGTAAATTAATCAAAAGCTCCAAGTTTATTGATTTAGGATTGGTCTTTATGTTTTTAACTATTTCTTTACTTACGTTTAACATTTTATTAAATGGATTAGTGCGGGTTTGTTTTATTGTGAATTTCATGCTTACATCACCTTTTTTAATAGTTACTGGGAGGCTTACTTCGATCAAATGGTTAACATTTACTTTGGGGTTGGAGTTATTTATTTTTAGTTTAGTAAAGTTAAGCTTAATTTTGTTAATTCTTTTTATGATTTCTTTCTTAATTTCTTCGTTTATTTTTTCATTGGTTGGAATATATTTTCTCTTGTCGTAATAATAGGGTACGAAATGGTATCTTAAAGGCAAATATTTGGCTGGAGGTTCTGTGTATCCTCCTTGCAATCCAACTAAAATCAACGCGCCTGAAACCTCGTAGTTAATCATTTCTTGTAGATAATCTTTTATATCGGCTATTTCGAGTTCTAAAAAAAGTGTTTTCTTTTGTATTTGTTGTTTATAAATAAAATAACCTATAACTCCAGAGGCCACAATAATTATTGCAATTATAATAAAAAGTGTAATTTGTCCCTTCTTATTTATCATATAAAACAAAAGCATTATTAATTTAAATTTTTCCCAATAGAACACCTAAAGAACATTCTCGCCTAAAGAAAAGTTGGCAATAGTTAAGCTTTTTAAGAATAGTTTAACATAAAAAATGAAAAGATTTTTAAATAACATTCCTATAATAAAGAAATGAAAAAAAGAGTCTTTATGCTTGGCTTTACTCTCTTGATGCTTAGCTTTCTCATTTCTTTCTGTTATGCTCAAGAGCAAGAAGTTGAAAAAGCTTATTCTTGGCTTACATCTCAGTTATGGAACTTACAAAAATGGCAAGAACTTAACACAAAGCAAAATGTATTTGCTTTACTTGCGTTAAAGTGTAACAAAACTTATGTTGATCTTGGCAATGTTTCTTTACATAACAAAGCATTCATAACATCAAACTTTATGTGTTTAGGCAAAGAAATGGCTAATTCTGAAATGGAATGTAAGGTGGTTGAAAGTTCACTAGCAAAAATTGCTTTTGATGAGATAAATACAAAGAGTGGAAAAATAAGTAATTGGCTTCTAAATCAAAGCACTATTTTTAAAGACATAATATGGCTGTTAGAGGTTGATACTGCTAGAGGAAAAAATGCATCTTGCGTAATTCTTTATGACAGCTCAATAGCTTGGTTTAGCATAAATGAAAGTAAGGCTCTTTACAACCTAACAAACAATGAATGCTTTGAGCTTTATCCAGCTTCTTTGCCTTACTGGTTAAGGATAAAAAAGGAATGCTACGGAAAAAATTTCAAGATAAAGTGTGTGGTTTCTGATGGATCTGAATATAGAGTAACTTTACATTACAAAAAAAATCTTGAAGATGAAAACTGGTACACTTCAAGAGAATCAAGACAGGCTTCATCAGCAGAATGGATCGAATTCTTTGTTGGTGCTTATTGTTTAAAGAATCCAAACCAGGAAGAGTGTGATTATGAAGGAACTCTGATAGCTACATATGCATTAAGAAATGAAGCAGACATAAACAGATTTATTCCGTACTTGGTTATTGAAAAGGAAAATAACGAAAAATATTTGCCTGAAGCTTTTCTTTGTTTGCTTGGAATAGAAAGATATTGTAATGAACTTGAACAGCTAACCACAACTAACTTCAAGGAAGTCAATAGCTATAGGTACTGGCTATGTTCTGAAGCTGGATGTGATAAGCTAAGGGATACTGCTTTTTTACTTTATTCTTTCTGGCCTAACCGCTGTCCTGGAATAGCTCTAGCTATTAACGTAACAAACTGTGAAGAAGCTGGTATTGATTATAGCTGTAAGGCTAGTTGTGATGTTAATGAAATAGAGGTTCCTAACCTAAGATGTCCTTCTGGAATGGTTTGTTGTAAGTTGGTAAGTGCCTTAACAAGCTGTGAAGCAGCTGGAGGAACCTGTAAGTTTATTTGCGATGAAGATGAATTCAGGATAGAAAATGCAAGCTGTGAAAATGTGATGTATGAATGTTGCAAGCCTTATTCTGAAGCAACAAGCTGTTCAGAATTTAATGGCGAAGAATGTTCAGAGAATGAAACTTGTTTAGGAGAAACTGTAACGATTGCTAATGGAATCGTATGTTGTAAAGGTTCTTGTTCTTCTGCTAACGTGAGTCAACAAACATGTCAGGAAGCTGGTGGAAACATCTGTAATCCTGATCAGGTATGTATAAATCCTAGTACAAGAAGCATAGTAGGCTTTTTTACAACACAAGATACAGAAAGATGTTGTTTAGGCTTGTGTGTAAAAAACAACTATTGTAGTGAGATTGGTGAGGAATGTGAAAGCGATAGATGTGATGGTACTATAGTAGCTACGATAGATACAGATAGCTGCTGTGTTGGAACATGCCTAAAAAGCTGTTCAGAACTTAACGGCATCATCTGTGAACCTCCAAAAGTATGTAAGGTAAGTTATTTAGAAGAATCTTATGAAAGTTATTGCTGTCCTATAGGTCAGTGTGTTGAAAAAAAATCTAAAGCCTGGGTTTTTATTCTCTTATTGATCATAGCTTTGGCTGGGTTCTTCATTTACTTTTTTAAGTTAAGAAAACCTAAAACCAAACCAAAGCCATTTTCACCACCTCCAACATTAAGAAGACCTTTGGTGATTACAGGAAAACCTCTTAGTCCTTTGAAGCCTGTGAAACCTATGAAGCCTTTGAAGCCCTTGAAGCCTTTAACATCAGAAAGCTTTAGTTCAAAACCAAAACCAGCTGAAACAAAAATCAAGCCTCCTGAAAATGTTCCTGTTCCAAAAACAAGGAAAAGTGAAGCTGAAGCAGAGCTTGAAAAAACATTGAAAAAGCTAAGGAAACTAACAAAGAAATGAAAAATGAAAAAGCTTTAAAAATCAAAAAGGTGCTTTTGCTTTTTCCCTTCCTATCTCTTCTGATTTTTTTATCATCTTTTTCTTTTGCAGACATAACAATAAAAACATCAAAAACAAGTTATTTGCCTTCAGAAACATTACAGCTTGAAATCGAGGGAAACTTCACAAAAAGTCTAAGCATTGATAACATTTTCTTTTACAGAAACGATTTAAGACTTCCAACAGCTGTGTTTCTTTCTAAAATAAATGATAAGCTATGAAGATGAAACAAGGAAAAAAGCAGAATCAATTTACAGAAAAAGAGAAGATGCTTGTATAAATTCTTACTGTAGTACTGAAAATCTTGCACTAAGCATCTTAGCATTTCCTAATTTTAGGGAAGAGCTTACAAAAAAATTAAAAGCTTATGAAAGAACAAACAAAAATCTTTTTTTAGAAATCAAAGGCGAAGGAAAATGTACATTTAGTAAGAACAATGAAACAACTAACTTAAACGTAAACAAAAGTTTGATCATAAACATAAGCTCTGATGGAAACATAAACATAAGGATTAATTGTACAGAAAACATTACGGCAAGGTTTTTTTATTCTTTTGAGAACTTAACAAAGGAAATAGGAATGAAAAGTGGAAAAAGCATAGTTTTTGAAAGGGAAAGCAAGCATTGCTGGGGAGAAGGCTTTAAAGATGAATGCAAAGAAAAGGAAACATCTCTTGCTTTACTTGCATTGAAAATATCAAAAGAGCTTGATGATGTTGATAAAGCTTTATTATGGCTGAAAAATAATTCTAGAAGTTATGAAGCAAAAGCTGTTCTTTACTACTTAAGTAAGGACAATGAAACATTAAACGAACTGTTAAATTCTCAAGCAGAAGAAGGTTTTTGGTTAAGTAATAACAGTTTGGAAACCACAGCTTTTGTTGTTTTCTTGTTAAGAAATGAAGAAAAGGCAAGAAATGCTGTGTTAAAAGCTGAGGAATGGTTAAAAAGTAAGGAACTCCCAACAGAACAACTAGCGTTTGTTCTTTCCTTTGCCTTTCCAGCAACTGAGATAGAACCAATCTTGAGTATCTGGCCCGGGCTTATAAAAACAAAAAGCAAAGGTTCATTTAACCTTATTTTGAATAACAAAAACATCGATACTATTGTTAACTTAACCTTACTAAATTCTACAACAAACCTAACCTTAAAGAAAGAGATGAAAACAGTAAAATTTCAGATGCCTACAATCAAAACTGTTGATGGAAAGCCTATACTTTCAAAAATTCTTATTAGCTATAGAAACTCTCTTGATGATAAGACTTACTTCTATGAAGTTCCTGTCATAATCTTTACAGAAAAATCAAACCAAAGTTATGTAGGAGAAATAAACATAACTGAAGAGCTACTAAATAGAAGTAAGATTGAGGAAATAGTAAATGAAAGTAAGAGGTTAGAGAATGAAACAGTAAACATAAACGAAAGCATCATTTCCTCTAAATTTTATTTTGCTGAAAACAACATAAGTGTAAATTTAACAAAAGATACTGAAACAGTAAAAGAAATTTACTTGAGAAATGAATTTGAAAAAGATTTGTTTAACATAGAAATAAGTAAAAGTTCTAATTTGATAGGTTTTGTTGAAATAGTTCCAAACTACATAGAAAGGTTGAAGGCTAAAGAAGCAAGAAAGGTGATTTTACATATAAAAGGATTTTCTTTAGGGAAAAGAGAAGGAATGATAAAGGCTACAGCAAGCTATGATTCCATAACCATAGAAACAAGCATACCTATTGAAATAGAAGTAAAAGAAGGCTTGAAAAGCTGTTCAGAAATGAACGGTGTTGAATGTAGTGATGGCTATTACTGTGATGAAAATCTCGGTTCTCTGAAAATAGCTTCTGATACAGATATGTGCTGTGTACCAGCAAGTGCATGTAAAAAAGTAAAAACCAAGAGTCTTGGAATTGCGATCATAGCTTTCCTTATAGCTATCTTACTTATCCTTTTGATTTTCATAAAAAGGAAGTCCAAAAGAGAGATGAAAGATTACTTGAAGGAAATTTCTGAAAAATACAGAACTAGAACCTTTTGATAATAAGATAAAGAACAAAAGCTGATGCTATGCTAACTATTATGTAAGGTAAATTTTCTAACAAAGAAAAACTTTTTTCATAGATCTTTTCCCTTGCCAAAGAATAAGAACTATTCCTTTCGATCTATTCCTTTCGATTTCTTGCTTCTTTTCCTTCACTCTTGTTCCAAAATAAAATGTTTTTTCTTCTTTGTTTTTATCATCGAAAACAGTGATTTGTAAAATGTAATTTCCAGGACTTAGCTCTATGTATTTGCTTATCTCTGTTGTTTTTGTTTGAAAAGGTAAAATTTCTAAAGAAACTGTTTCAATTTCATAACATAGATTATTACAAAGAGAAAAATAAACAAAAAACTTTCGCTTTTCTGTTGATCTCGAAGTTAGTGTTAATGTTACATCAAGCCTGTTTTTGATTGTGTTTGGAACCTTGAACGAAAATATGATGTCTTTAAAATCACTTTCATTTTTTTCCTCACACGAGTAAAGGATTATTTTTTCTTTGTCCTCTTTTCCAAGACCTTCTGCAACAATTTCATAGCTTCCTGATTCATTTAAACACTTTAGCTTTATCTTCACACTTGCTTTATAACTTCTGAATTTTTCATTAAAATGTAAGGTAACTTTTTCACTTACCTTTCTTTTTTCCATGTCTTGCACATAGACATATACAGTGTGTTTTGCTGTATCTCCTCTGTAAACATCTAATGACACTTCTACTATTTCTCCGAATCTAGCACTTTCAGGAGC